>JBJXFK010000043.1:0-10727 GCA_046155505.1 Phycisphaerae bacterium | reverse complement strand
CTCCGGCCGGTGCGCCGGAAATTCGCACCGGCCGGAGGCCGATGCTCCCCGACGACCGTCCTGCCGCAACAATTGCAGGGGCTGAGCGCGGCGAACTGCTCGACCTCGGCTGCGGTACGGGCATCTTTCTCGACGAAGCCCGCCGCGCCGGCTGGCGTACCAGCGGCTATGAAGTCAGCGACTACGGCGTCGCCCAGGCGCAGGCCCGCGAGCTGGATGTCGCTGCCATGCCGATCGAGGGCTTGCAACTGTCGCCGGCTCGCTTCGATTGCGTCACGCTTTGGGACGTCATCGAGCACGTTCGCGATCCGGGGGCAACCATCGCCGCCGCTGCCCACGGCCTGAAACCCGGCGGACTGCTCGCGGTGTCAACGGGCGACATCACGTCGTTGTGCGCCCGGTTGAGCGGGCCGAAATGGCATCTCTTCAACCTGCCCGAGCACCTGTTTTTCTTCTCGCCCGATTCGCTCAGTCGCATCATCGAATCGCGGGGTTGCAAAGTCGTGCGGCGTGTGTCGGAAGTGAACTGGATTCCGGTGTCCTACGCGGTCGAGCGACTCCAAAAGACACTCCGCATGCGCGTGCCGCTGGGGCGCTGGTTGGCTGCACGAAAGTGGATGTTGCCGGCGACGCTGTTTGATGTCATGGGGCTGTATGCGGTGAAGCGATCGTCGTCGCTTTGAAGAACCCCGCGATTAGCGATTACCGCATCGCGCCAGCGACCCGAACGCGAAGCGCAAGCGAGTGAATGCGAGCGCCAGCGAACACCCCGAGCGTCAGCGAGTCCGAACGCGAAGCGCGAGAAAAAAACAGCCGAGGGCGGCAGCTCCACACGGTGCGCGAGCGCGAGCGAGCGGCATTCACAGCACACAACGCGCGCGATCAACAAACCCCCTCAAACAGCGCGCTTCCGACGCGCACCATCGTCGCCCCTTCCTCGATCGCCTGCTCAAAGTCGTGGCTCATGCCCATCGACAACTCGCGCGCCGTCGCGGGCAGCGCGCCTGCGTCGCGCAACCGCACCAGCAACTCACGCAGCGCTCGAAAGTGCGGCCGCGCCGCCTCCGGCAGCTCATCGAGCGGGGCCATCGTCATCAGGCCGCGCACGCGCAAATTGGGCATCGCGGCAGTCGCGCGTGCCAGCATCTCGGTTTCGCTCGCCGGCGCACCGGTCTTGGCCGCCTCGCCCGCGACGTTGATTTCGAGCAGCACGTCGACCGTGCGACCGAGTTCCGCCGCGCGAACCTGAATCTCCTCCGCCAGGCGAATCGAATCGAGCGAGTGAACAATCGCGCAGCACTTAAGCAGCGCCTTTACCTTGTTGCGTTGCAGGTGCCCGATCATGTGCCAGCGCGGCTCGCCGATCGCCCGCGCGTCTTCCAGCCCCGCCGCTGCCCCGCCGATCGTTTCGACGCGCTGCGCAAGCTGCTGCACCCGATTCTCGCCCAGATCGACCGCGCCGACCGCGAGCAGGTCGCGAATCACATCCTCGCTCACGTATTTGGTGACCGCGACCAGCCGCACGCTCGCCGCATCGCGCCCGCATCGCCCGCATGCCGCCGCGATCCGCGCACGCACATGCTCTAGATTCCGTCGCAGCAGCATGCGGCGATCAGCGATCTCGACAGGCGTTTCGCGGGCCGCGTTGGTTGGTGTCATCTTCCTGTTGATTCTATACTTGCGGCGTGAGTCTCGACACGATCATGCGCCTGTTCGAACGTCTCATCGGTGCATTTGAGCGCCCGTGGGAAGTGCTCATCGAACTGCTGCTGATCGGCATTTCGGTGAATTGGTGCGCGGGCGTTTTGCACGGCACGCGCGGCACGCGGCTGCTGCGCGGCGTGCTCATCTTGCTGGTCGCGGTCACGCTCGTCGTGCGCGTTCTCGCCGCACAATTGGGCTGGACGCGCCTCGAACTGCTCTATCGATACTTTGTGTTCGGCTTGGCGTTCATCGCCCTCGTCGCGTTCCAGCCGGAATTGCGACGTGCTCTCATTCGCGCCGGCGACGTGTCGTGGCTGAGAAAAAACCGCCCGCGCGATCGTCTGATCGGATCGCTGGTCGAGGCGGCCGGGCATCTCGCTCGCAATCGTCACGGCGCGCTGGTCGCGGTGCAGCGCGACGTCGGCCTCGCGAACTGGGCCGAGCATGGCACCCCGCTGCACGCCGAAGTGTCGGCGACGCTGCTCAACTCGGTGTTCTATCCCAATTCGCCGCTGCACGATTTGGGCGTGATCGTGCGCAACGACACCGTGCTTGCTGCGGGCTGTCAGTTTCCGATGGCCGAGAGCGGCGACGTCGATCCGGGTTTGGGCAGCCGCCATCGCGCGGCGGTTGGGCTGAGTCAAGAATCCGACGCGCTCGTGCTGGTCGTGTCCGAAGAGACAGGCGTTGTATCACTTGCGGATCGCGGGCATCTCGTGCGGCATCTGTCGCCGACCGACCTCGAACGCGAATTGCGCAATCGCCTGAGCAACGACGCCCACACGCGGCAAGCCGGTCGCCGGCTGGGCTGGACCGATTGCAAGCGTGCATTGCGACGGCTGGTGCTCGTCGCGCCGCTGACGCTGGTGGTCTGGTTTCTTGCTGATCAAGCCACGATGACCACGCGCGACAATGTGCCGGTCGAGCTGAACATCGTGCACGACGGCAGCATCGCGGTCGAATTTGAGGCGCCGCGCACGCCTTCGCTGCTCATCAGCGTGACTGGCGCGACGCGCGATGTCGACGCGATCCGCACGGCGACGCTGAAGGACGCGCTCAAGATCGACTGGGACGTGCGAGCTCCGTACTCCAAGCCCGGCACCTACACGCTGAGCGGCGACGAACTGCTCGGCTTTCTAAATGGTCTCGCCGCGCTGCGCGGTCGCGGTATTGTCGTATCGAGTGTCACTCCCGACGCGGCTCGATTCGTGGTCGATGATGTCGTGGTCAAATCCATGCCCGTGCAGGCCGAAAGCACGCAACGCCGCATTGCCGAAGTGCGTTTCGACCCGGCCGAGGTGCAGGTTTCGATGCGCAGTCGCGATCTCGACGCGCTGGCCGAGCCGCAGCGCATCGTGCGGGCGCAGCTCGACGATCGGCTCGCCCGGAGCGGCAGCGATCAGACCATCACGCTGGACAACGTGCCGCTCGATTCGCGCGTCGGTGCGTACCGCGCGCTGCGCGTCGAGCCGCAAACGGTGAGTGCGTCAGTCCGCGTGGTCGGCGAGACCGCGCGCAAGCGGCTCGCGGGCGTGGCGGTGCAGGTGCAGGCCAGCGTCGCGTTTCTTCAGGAATATGAAGTCGTCATCGCCGATCAGGGCGAGTGGCTGATCGACATCGACGTCGAGGGCGATCGCAGCGTGATCGATCGGCTGCGTGCGCAAGATGTCTTTGCGTGGCTGCCGCTCGCGTCGGAATTGCCGACCGAGAGTTTTCGCACCGCCGAGGTGGTGATGGTGTTGCCGGCGGGTGTGCAGCTTGTCGGGCGGCCGCGGCAGATTCAGTATCGTTTGACCAAGCGTGAGGCGGTGATTCCGTGAAAAAAGTCGGCAGCAAACTGGAAGATGTGACATTCGTGCGCAAGGAACCCGAGTTCCTCGTGCTCGAAAAGCCCAGCCCCATTCCCACGACGCGAATCCACCCGGAACAGTCTTACCTGGGCGAGATGCTCGCGCAGGACGGTGAAATCGAAGAGGCGTCGCGGCCTGTCGTGCCGGTTGACGATGGTGCCAGCGGGCTGGTGATTTATGCCCGCACGCGCGCCGCCGCCAAGAGCTTTGACGAGATCGTCGCCGCCGGCGCGCTCGAGGTGGAATCAGCGGTAATCGTCACCGGGTTCGTCTCGGACGACGGCGAGGTTGATCGACGGATCCACGTTGATCGCCGCCGCGGCAAGGTGACGATTCGCGATGCGGGCGACCCGGCGATCACGAGCTATCGAGTCGAGCGCCGCATCGCGGGGCACACGCTGCTGATTTGCACGAACACCACGCATGTCGAGCAGCAGATTCGCCTGCACCTCGCGTCGATCGGCGTGCCGCTGGCGATCGACCCCGAGCACGGCGGCGGCAAGTCGATCTGGCTATCACATTTCAAGCCCGGCTATCGCTCGAGCACAAAACACGAGGAGCGCCCGCTGCTCGCGCGGCTCAGCATGCACATCACGCGCGTGCGATTTCCCGGTCCCAGCGGCGAAATGATCGAATGCGAATCGCCCTGGCCCAAGGAGTTTCGCGCGACCGTCAACCAGCTTGAACGCGTCGCGCAGCGCAGCGATCGGCGAGAGTCATAGCCGCACGGGAAACAAGCATGTCCGATCGCGATCCATCGTCTGCGCCGATCAATGAACCGCCGGCCAGCGGCAATGGAGACGCTGCGCCGACTGACGAAGCGGTCGGCGTGCGCTCGCTGATCGACGAGCTGAAGGCGCGCGTCGCCGAGATCAGCGCTCACGAGTTGGATCTGCAGCGGCGCGAAAACGAGCTGGAGGAAAGTCGCACGCAACTCGAATCGGCGCGTTCGAGTGAGACGATCGAACAGTTGCGTCGCATTCGGCGCAAATTGGCCGTCGCGCGCGACGAGTTGCAAAGGCGCGAGACGGCGATTGCGGCGCGTGAGCGTGAGATATCAAGTGCGCCGCAAACCGCGCCGACATCGCTAGCGGATATCGATCGGCTGAAAGCGATGGAAGCCGCCATTACAGCCCGCCGCGATGATGTCGATCGCCTGTATCAGCAGGCATCCGAAGTTGCCGCCGGGGCACAGCGCCGCAACGCCGAGTCGATGCGCATGCGGGAAGAGATCGAGGCTCGCGACGTCGAATTGCGGCGGATCGAAGTGCAGCTCGCGGCCGAGCGCAGCGAAATCTCACGGCTAAGCGCGAGTGCGACGCCGACCGCAACGCGCGATCCGAACGGCGAATTCGTTGGCGACACCACAAGCGTACGCACATCCGCGCCGCCCTGGATCGCCGCTGCGGGATCGGCGGTAGCCGTTTTCGCCGTCGCACTCGCTTTGCAACCGACGGTCTATCAGTCGACCGGCCGTCTGGTGATCGATTCGCAGCGCGATGATGCGACAAGTGTGACCATCGAGCATGCGGCGATCCTCGGCGATCCGGCGCAGCTTCGCACGCGACTGCCCGACGATCTGGCGACACTCTGGGCCGATCTTGTGTCGCGCGGCGCGGCTTCGGTGCGGGCGATTCCGTCGCCGCCGGCAGTCGAGCTGACCCTGCGCGGCGATGACTCAGACTCGTCTGCGGCGATCATCGCGCGAATCATTGGTGCCTACACGCGGCACGTCGCCGAAGTGCCCGCCGACCGCTGGAGCTTTCGGCGGCTCGATCAGTGGCGCGAGCGCGTAGTCGCGACCGAGCGGCAGCTCGCAGAAGCGAACGCGTCGCTCGCCGGCGTGACGCAACAACTGCAATCGCAGACCGGCTACGCCGAGTGGGAGGAGAATCGTGCCGCGCTGGCGCAGGCTCGCGCGGGATTCGCGACCCTCACCGACGACGTTCGCCGACTGTCTGGCGAGATTTCGACGCTCGTCGACGGCCCCGTCCCGCGCGGCTCGGTGAGCGACGACGAACTCGCCGCCGCCCTGCGCAGCGACCCGGCGTATCGCGAAGACGCCAAGGAATTTGCGGCCGAATTTCGCAAGTACCGCGTCGAAACCGCGGTGGCGATGGTGGTCGCTTCAGAGCCGCTCGGCCTTTTGCGTATCGAATTGCAGCAGCTTGAATCATCGCTGGTCGAGCAGCGCGATATGCAACCGCCGCAAAACGTTCGCGAGCAGATCGAACAGACGCTCAGCGAGCTGACCGGCGTCGCCTCGCTCACCGCGGCCGCGGTGCAGGGGTGGGAGCAGCGGCGCGAACAGGTCGAGCGAATCGACTCGCCGGATCGCGCGGCGGAACTGCTCACGCTGCAAGCCGAGTGCGTCGAGCAGGCCAACCGCCTGACCGGCGCGCTGCGAGATTTTGCCCGCGTGGTCGGCAAGCGGCTTGACCAATTGAGCGCCGACGGACAGGGCGGTACCCGCGCGCTGGTCGTCGCGTCGCTGCTGCGCGGGCACCTGAGCGCGCTGACCGAGCGAACCGATGTCGTCGCCAAGGCCATGTCCGAAGTCGACGCATCGGCCAACACGCGGCTCGACGTCGCCGATCGACAGGTGCGCGGCCTGCGAGCACGGCTGAGCGATCAGAAATCGACAACGCAGGTGCGGCTGCTGGAAGATGCCGACCGCCGGGCCGCGGCTGAGCATCAATCGCGCATCGAGGGTTTGAAAGCCGATCTGGCCGCTGCCGAGAAGCGTCGAGACCAAGCGGCCCGCGAGTTGAGTGAGCGGCTCGATCTGGTCGATCGCCTGGAAACGTCGACGCGCGACGTCCGGGCGCTTGCCGCCGACCGCGATCGACTTGAGACGGCGGTGTGTGACGCCGAGGACGAATTGGCGACGTTGCGTGCGGCGCAGCCGACGGCCCAGCCCGATGTCATCCGCGCTGCGGCGAGCAACGTAACGCGCATCGCCGGTGCATCGCGCTTCTCGGTAGCGTCTTTGTTATCGCTGATCGCGGCGGTCGCGACGCTGGGCGTGCCGCTCGTGAGCAGGCAGTTGCGGACGCTGCTCGCGGCTCGAAATCGCCCGGCTCGATCGCGCTAGTTCGCAAATACAGATCACGGTTTGCGCGGGCGATTGCGATCGCCGTTGCCGCCCGAAGTTCTCGGTTGCCCAGCAGTCGGCTTGGATTCAGCCTTGGCCGATGGGGGCAGTTTTAGCACCATGCCGACACGCAGATCGTCCGCCGTTTTCAACTGATCGCGATTGAGTTCGAAGATTTCGCGCCAGCGATTCTCGTCCTTCAGCATCTTTCGCGCGATTTGGATCAATGTGTCGCCGGTCGACACCTTGTGCGTCGTCGCGTTCGCGCGCGGGGGGTCGGTCGGCTTGTTTGCGTCGGCCGCGACAGGCTTGTTGGCCGGCTCGCTCGGTTTGGCGGGTCGCGTCGCGGTCGCGGTGCCGGCTGCCGGCGGCGTGGTGCGATTCGCGCTGGCCGTCGCTTCAGCGGGGATGACCAATTCCTGTCCAACGGTCAGGCGATTCTCATCGAGTCCGGGGTTCGCGTCTTTGATCTTGCGCCAGCGTTTTTCGTCGCCCAGATACTGCTTGGCCAGCTTGGCGAGCGTGTCGCCCGACGCGATCTTGTGCGAGCGTTTCGCGCCGGCAACCGGCGGCGGCGTTTCGGTCGTCGGTCGCGCGCCGCCTGCGTCGGGGCGACGCTCGGGTGCGCGCGAAGTGCCGGGATCGGGCGTACCCGTACCGGTCGGCGGCGTAGTCGCCGTCGTTCGTGTCGGCGGATCAGTTCGCGTCGGCGTCGCGCCGGGTGTGCCGCTCGTCACCGGCGGTGGCGCGCCCGCGACGGCAGGTCGTGAATCTGGCCGCGCCGGCGATCCGGGCGTTGCACCACTTGGCGAGCCGGTTCCTGGCGCGCCGCTCCCCGACGCCATCGGCGGCAAGCTGCCCGCCTCCGTCGGTCGCGTGGCGGTTGGCAACGTCGTCGCGCTTGGCGTGTACGTCGGAATGCTCGTTACTACCGACGGCGCGGTCGTCACCGGCGGCGGTGTCATCACCGGGCGAGGATTGTCGACCGGGCGCGGGATGTTCGAAACCGGCGGCGTCTCAGCGGCCGGTCGTCGCGCCGGAGCGTTCGCGCCGCTATCACTCGGCGGCGATGCCGCGCTGGGCCGGGCCGACTCGGGTGTCTTCGGCGTGGTTGGCTTGGCCGCGCCGGTGGGAGCAGTCTTCACATCGGTCGGCGGCACTCGACCGCCGTCGATCGGCACGCTGTCACGTTCGGCCGGCCGGCTCAAGAAGTACAAAGCTCCCATCGCGCCGATCACGACCACGACCACCGCCGCCACGAGTTGCGAGTTGCGCATGCTTCCATCCTTAGAAATAAACGCGCGGCGCGAATCAATCTTCTCGCCGCGCGTATTATACGCATTCAGTACGATTCGCAATCGCGAGGCCAAGCGAACAGCGCGGAATGCCGCGATTGCGATCGCCGCTTGGCGGTTTTTGGGGAGGCCCGCGGCTCGCCGGGGCGATTTGATGCGCGCATACCAATTCGACCGTTTCGACCTCGCGAGCCTGACGCTCCGCGACGTGCCTTCGCCGCTGGCCGGTAGTGGCGAGGTTCTCGTCGACGTTCGAGCAATGAGCCCGAACTATCGCGACTTGCTGGTCATTCGCGGCCTCTACAACCCGAAATTCAAGCTGCCCGCGACGCCGATCAGCGACGGCAGCGGCATCGTCACTGCGGTCGGTGACGGCGTCACGCATGTGAGAATCGGCGATCGAGTGGTGACGCACTTTGTCACCGGCTGGCAGGACGGCGAATTGAAGGCCGAATATCTCGGGACAACGCTCGGCCTGCCGCTGGCGGGGATGGCGGCCGAGCGGGTGGTGCTGCCCGCGCACGCGGTCGTGCCGATCCCGGCGGGTCTGGATTTCGCCGAGGCCGCGACGTTGCCGATCGCGGCGCTCACGGCTTGGAGTGCGATCGTCACCGAAGGCAACCTGCAACCGGGCCAGACGGTGCTGACGCTTGGAACCGGCGGTGTGTCGGTCTTTGCGCTGCAATTTGCGAAGGCGATGGGCGCGCGAGTGATCATCACCAGCAGCAGCGATGAAAAGCTCGCCCGCGCCCGCGCGATGGGGGCCGACGAGACCGTGAACTACAAGCATACGCCCGAGTGGGATCGCCGCGTGCTCGAATTGACCGGCGGTCGCGGCGTCGATCTCACGGTAGAGAACGGCGGCATTCAGACGCTCGATCAATCGCTGCGTAGCACGCGGGCCGGCGGCGTGATCGCGATGCTGGGCGCGGTTACGGGGCTGCAGGGTCCGGTGAACGTCGCCGCGTGCATCATGAAACGCATTCGGATCGCTGGTGTGATGGTCGACTCGCTTGCCGAGTACAAACGGATGTTGAGGTTTCTAGTCGAGCGCGGCATTCGACCCGTGATTGACCGTCGATTCGATTTTCTTCAACTGCCGGCGGCGCTCGGAGCGATGCAGTCGGGCGGGCATTTCGGGAAAATTGTGGTGACGTGCGACGGTTAACGGCTTCGGCCGCGGAGGGCCGATCGCTACGGATTCAATCGCTCGTCAATCCCGCAGCGTCGCTCGAATTTCCGCACTGAGCGATGCGACTGACATTCCACTCGTCGCGAGGCAAAACTGCTCGTACGTCGTCGCCTGGTCCTCGCGCACATGCGCGATCGCCTCGCGCAGGCCGTCGGCGAGGATTGTGCGTCCGCGTTCTTCCAGTCCGCCGAGCATGCGAAGCAGCAACTCGTGCAGCACCGCGCAATCGTGATGATGCCCAAGCAGCTCTTGCAAATTTTTCAATCGCGCGAGCAGGTCGCCGTGGCCGATCGGCATGGCGGGTTCGAGCAACTCAACTGCATATCGCAGTCGCTTCACCGAGATGCGCGTTTCATGCAGGCGCTTCGCATCTTCGCTCGATCGCAGGATATCGATCTCGGCCAGCGCGGCCGCGATGAGCGGTTCGAGTGCGCGCCAGGCGAGGTGCTTTTCCGGCTCGTCGACTGCGTGTGCATCGACCTTCGCGGCCAGCTTGCGGATGCCGCGCGTCAATCGTCCGAGGTCGATTTTGTCGAGTGCCCGCAACATGCGTTTGCGCGAAATGCTGCGATGGGCGTCGATGTACTCGAGCGCGTGCTCGACCGCGATCTTTTCCACGTCGCCGCGCTGCCGCCCGCGCAGGTGCGTAAGCGTTTCGCGCAGCACGTCCCACTCGCGCGGCATGCCGAGTGCGCGCGTCAGCCGGCGCAGCCTGCGCGACAGTTTTGCAGCACGCCGATGCGGCAGAATTTCGGCGAAGAGTCGCAGCGCCGCCCGTAGGCGGCGCGATGCGACGCGCATGTCGTGCAGCGCTTCGGCGTCGTCGCCGGCGCGGGTGCCAGCCTCGCATTCTTCGATCGCTTTGGCGCTGCGTCGCAGCAAGCGGGCGATGTGCGCACCGAGCGGCGGCGGATGCTTGGGCGTCGGCGCGAGCTCGCTCGGCGCGATTCGAATTGCAGCTTCGTTTGTCGCCGGAATTCCGCTCATGTGGCGGATGATATCGCACCGGCGGTGTTCTGCTCAGATCGGCTCATGCGGGCGCAGGCGTAAGCGATCGCCAGCCAAAGCAGCAGCGATCCGCCGAAGAGCAGACCGAGCTTGCGGTAGAAGCGATCTTCGAGTGGCGCGGAACTGATGAAATGAACCCAGTGCAGCAGCACACCCAATATCAGCGTCACACCCAGCACGGTGCGGAATGGTCGCCACTGCGGCAGCAGAATCGCCACGCCGACCAGCGAATACGTCAGCACCAGCACGGCGTAGTAGTGATGCCACGCAACGGTTGAGATGAAATTCGCCGCCATCATCGGCAACGACCAGAGTAGCGCCTCGCGCAGCGACGTGCGGTCGTGTTTGCGCAGCGCAAGCAGCGCGACAATCAGCATGAGCACGACGCCGAGCAGCAGACTGCCGCTGCGCGCGACGCTTGTGGGCAGGTTGGCCAGCGACCACTCGCCCAGCGTGTGTCGCCCGGCCGCATCGGCACACAGAAATCGTGCCAGCACGGCATACGCAGACTGATTGGTGGGGCTGTAGTGATCGAGGTCGGCGAACGTTTCGAGTTGCGTCGCACGCGGGTCGCCGAGGAGCGG
>JBJXFK010000344.1:0-16439 GCA_046155505.1 Phycisphaerae bacterium | reverse complement strand
CGGACACGGGATTAGCCGTTGCCCAGGACGCCGACGATTTTGAGTCGTCTGCGACGGAGAACGCGCGGCACGAATTCGGCGGCGCAGCCTCGGGCTTTTTTCGCGACCGGGACCGAGGCGGCGGATCCGGCGCTACGCCAAATTGAACGCCGCGATTGCGCGCGGTGTTCGTGTGTGTGCAAAATGCGTCGCGGTGTCGCTTTGGCGCGAGAACGCAACGGTGCCGTTGAGGGCCTCGGAGACCTACACTACGCGGGTTTCGACGTCGGCCGGCGAGGCCGGTGGGTCGAATCGAGTAGCGCGGGTTGGGGTGGCCTCGTGCGAGTGCTTGAAGCGCCGACTGATCGTTAGTGTCGCACAACCCGGACTAATAGTCCGTGCCACACGACACCGGCTGATAGCCGGTGCTACAGGCACTCGCCGGTCACGCACTGTGTTGGTTTTTCCAGACACCTCCTTGAAGGTCGAAGGTTGAAGGTCGAAGGCCGGATGCGCTACGGGCGCGTCCGGGCTCGGCCTTCAAATTTCTGTTGCGGATTCCTTTTTCAGACGCCGCGCGCGTCGACTCGCGCGGTGAGTACTCGGGGGAAGTATTTGCATGGGGAGTGGCGCAAGGCAAGGGGAAATGGTGCGCGTGCAAGGGGTGAACGGTGGTGGGCGGATTTGAGCGGGTTTGGCCGTGCGAAGTTTGAAATGCAGAGTGCAGATTGAGGAGAAAGTGGACGAGGTGGATCGGGGTCGGATGAAGAGCATTCCGACCTCGGACTACCGGGGAAGAAGATGAACCACAGAGGCACAGAGGCACAGAGAGGAGGGAGCGGGAAGGGCGCGGAGCGCTAGGCGCGATGGAGCACCGCAGCCCTACGCGGTTTCTTGTGGAGCCACCGGCCGCGGGAATTGCGATCGGTCGACTTGCCACTGGAGTCGCCCAAACTCCGAGTAGTTCACCTACCTTCGACATACACTGCTCGCAGAGCAGTGGCATCCGCACGGTTTTCATAGTTCCAATATACGACCCGCCCATCGATCGAAATTCCGAGCTTGCCTGCGAACCTACGAACTTGTGCTCATCTTGCCTCGAACGCCGCTGAACCCGATCAGCAGTCCGATCAGAGTGGAGACCGAGCCGGCGGGCCAGCCCCAAACCCAATTCACGATCGACACCCAGAATTGCGTCTTTGCCCGAGTAGCGTCGTGGTCGGCGAGCGGCGACTTCATCCAGACAAACATGCAAACGCCTATGGCGAGAAATACTCCCGCCCAGACGAATGACGAAAGGCGCTCCTTGGTCGTCATCGCACGCTCGTCGGACGAGTTCGAAGAATCGGAGGCAGCGATCGGTGGGGTCTTTTCATCAGGCATCGTGTGCACTCCAGAGGATTTCGCAAAGTTTCGCAACAACCCAATGCGCAGTCAAGCGAGAATGCACTATTCACTTGCGTTTTCATTGAAAACTTGCAAATCGCAGGGTCTCGGGATGCGGTTCACGCGGAGGCGGAACCCGACGGCACGCGACGGAATCTCGACATGCTCGTCCGCGAATTCGCGCGTCGCGCGGACGGGCACGCCGGCGCGCGGTTGTTCCGTTGTTCCGCGTGAAGAGACAGCCGAGGGCGGCAGTCCTCCATTGACGCCGCCTACCACCCATCATCCTCATCGTGCTTATCTTTGCTCCGCGTCGTCGGCTTGCTCGCTGCTTCGCGGGCGGCTTTTTCCTGGGCGGCACGCTCGTCGCAGAATGGGCATCCCGGGGCCGAGCCGGGCGGGCGGGCGAACCAGGTGCGGCACGACCGGCAGAGCGTGGCGCGATAGACCGTCGGATTGGCACACGTCGTACAAGTCATCGGCCAATCCTTGAAGCCGATCTCCGGGTGAGCCATGTAAGTCTTGTTGCAGCCGCGATTTGTGCACGCGACCATGATGCTGGCCTCGGCCGTCGCCGCCTCGAACTCGGTGCCGGCCTTGGTCGGGGCAAACGTGGCCACGCCGACGCGAACCATTATCAATATGATGATCGCGCCGATGATCCACGCCGCGATGCGCACCGGCATAGGCGAAAAGAAAAGCGCCGGGTCCTTGCGAATGTCCTCGACCCACGCCTGGTAGTTTTCGCGGAACTTCGCGATACGCTCGCCGAGCGACTGGCCGGATAGATCGGGGGGCGGAACGTGAACCTTCATATCGGGCGGCACCTCGGGCCGATTGCGGCAGCCGAAAGTAACGGCCGGCGCAGGGCGAAGCAGACCGGGAAAGAGGATACCGCAAGCGGTGGGTCTGGGGCCAGCGATTTTTCCTTTTGACACCACGGCTGGGCGAACTACAATGCCCGTTCCCGCTTTTTGCAGGCGGGGTAGGTTTGCTGTCTGCGGACATAAAATCTGTCGGCAATAGCCGTCGGAAACGCTGCTGTAGCTCAGCTGGTAGAGTGCGTCCTTGGTAAGGACGAGGTCGCGGGTTCAATCCCCGCCAGCAGCTTTGTTCGCGCTGCGGTTTTTGGGTATGTGGGTCACTCGGTGTCGCGTGGCGGCGTTGGCGCTTGCCCGGTGACGCCCCGGGCAAAGTAGCGGCGAGCGCCGCGGCTAGATTTTGGAGAGAGTGGAATGGCCAAGGGTGTATTCGAGCGTAACAAGCCTCACGTAAACGTCGGCACCATCGGTCACATCGACCACGGCAAGACGACGCTCACGGCTGCGCTTACCGCCGTCTGTGCGGCTCAGGGTATCGGCGAATTGAAGACGTATGACCAGATTGCGAAGGCCTCCGAGAAGGACGGCCGTCGCGACCCGACCAAGATCGTGACGATCGCGACCTCGCACGTCGAGTACGAGACGCAGAATCGCCACTACGCGCACATCGACTGCCCGGGTCACGCGGATTATGTGAAGAACATGATCACGGGCGCGGCCCAGATGGACGGCGCGATCCTCGTGGTCAGCGCCGCCGACGGCCCGATGCCGCAGACGCGCGAACACGTTCTGCTCGCCCGCCAGGTAAACGTGCCCAAGCTGGTGGTGTTCCTCAACAAGTGCGACCTGATCGACGACGCCGAGCTGCTCGACCTCGTTGAAATGGAAGTGCGCGAGCTGCTCAGCAAGTACCAGTTCGACGGCGACAACGCGACCGTCGTCCGCGGCTCGGCCACGACGGCGATGGCCGGCGCGATGGAAAAGAGCCAGGACAAGATGAAGTCGGTGATCGAGCTGCTGGCCGCCCTGGATAAGGACGTGCCCGAGCCGGTCCGCGAGCAAGACAAGCCGTTCCTGATGCCGGTCGAGGACGTGTTCTCGATCAAGGGTCGTGGCACGGTCGCGACCGGTCGTATCGAGCGCGGTCAGGTGAAGGTCGGCGACGAACTGCAACTGATCGGTTTCAGCGCCGCGATCGATCGCAAGACGATCGTCACCGGCGTCGAAATGTTCACCAAGACGCTCGACATGGGCATCGCCGGCGACAACGTCGGTCTGCTGCTGCGCGGCGTTGAAAAGGCTGAAATTGAGCGTGGTCAGGTTCTGGCCAAGCCCAAGTCGATCACGCCGCACACCAAGTTCATGGCCGAGGTGTACGTGCTGACCAAGGAAGAAGGCGGTCGTGCGACGCCGTTCTTCCCCGGCTATCGTCCGCAGTTTTACATGCGTACGACGGACGTGACGGGTTCGGTGAAAGAGCTGCTGTCGCGCGAAGGCGGCAAGGCCGAAATGTGCATGCCGGGCGACAACGTCCAGATGAATGTCGAGATCATCGCCCCGGTCGCCATGGAAGAGGGCCTGCGCTTCGCCATTCGCGAAGGCGGTCGCACGGTCGGCTCGGGCGTCGTGACCAAGATTCTCGAGTAGATCGATCGTTGATGTAAGTTGGCCGGATCGATGGTCCGGCGGTTTGCGTCGTAGAGTTTGAGAAATCGGCGGCGGGTCGGGTTCCGCGAGGATCCGACCTGTCGCAATCTGTGGCGACGAGTCCGGGGAACCGGTTATGGCGAAGGCACAAAAGCGTGAATGGGTCTGGCTGCAATGCACGGAGTCGGGCGATTTGAACTATCGCACGACGGTGAACGTGCAGGGCGGGTTTCCGAAGATGGAGCTGATGAAATACAGCCCGTCGCTTCGCAAACGCACGAAACACAAGCTGAAGCGGAAGTAATCAAGTGCCTAGTACCTAGTGTCTAGTGCCTAGAAATCAGGGCCCGCGACGCGGGAGCGAACTAGGCACTAGACACCAGGCACTATAGCACTGCCGAAGGAGCGTAGCTCAATTGGCAGAGCAGCCGATTCCAAATCGGCAGGTTAGGGGTTCGACTCCCTTCGCTCCTGATCATGGCTGAGGCGGCAGGCTTCAGAGTCTGGGTGACGATGAAATTCGTCGCCTGCGGCGTCGGCTTTGGAAATTTGGGTTGAGTTGTAATACCGGTCATGCAACCGAGCGAGCGAAAAGGTATGGCGATGGCGACAGCAGGTGAAGCCGCGGATCGTGATCGGCCCTCCGGCCAGTCGGGCGACGGTGGGCCGCGCCCGCCGCGGCTGCGCGAAGCTTCGGGCGGTTCGCCGTTCGAAGTGTTCAAGGCGGGACAGGGCAAGACCGTGCGCTGGGCGACCGGCGCGGCGGCATTCGCCATCGCGCTCGCGTTCGCCGCGTTCTTGCAAGAGCAACTGGCGTTCGCGGCGGTGTCGGTGCGCTACACGGTGCCGGCGGTGGCGCTGATCGGCCTGTCGTATCTCGCGTTTCGGCTGGTCGGTCAGAATCGCCGCGTGAGCGAGTTTTTGATCGCCACCGAAGGCGAGATGAAGAAGGTCAACTGGTCCACTCGCAAAGAGGTCATCGGCGCGACCAAGGTCGTGATCGTGACGGTGCTGGCGATGGGCTTCCTGCTCTTCTTCGTCAACCTGGTTTTCATGTTCCTATTCGAGCTCATCGGCGTGCTGCGCGTCAGCGGCGTGAGCAAAATGTTCGAGTCCCCGGGGCAATAGATATGGCGGCAACGGAGACCAAGTCGATGCAGGGCCAAACTCCCGGCGATACGGGCATGACTCGCGCGGGGATGAAGTGGTACGTCCTGAAAGTCGCGTCCAACCGCGAGGATCAGGTGCGCGACGCCCTCGATCGCAAGGTGAAAATCGAGCACCTCGAGGAATTCATCGGCCGCATCCTCGTCCCGACGCAAAAAGAGAAGCGCATGCGCGGCGGCACCGCGCGGGTGTTTCATCGCAAGCTCTATCCCGGCTACGTCTTCGTCGAAATGGCGACCGAGCCGGACGGCAGCGTGCGTGAGAGCGTCTGGTTCATGATCAAGGAAACGACCGGCGTGGGCGACTTCATCAGCTCGGGCGGCAAGCCCTCGCCGATGGGCCCGGTCGAAGTGGAAAAGATGCTGGCCGCTTCGCTGCAACAGGACGACACGCCGGCGCTGGCGAATCTGACGTTCAAGAAGGGCGACAAGGTCAAGGTCCGCGAGGGGCCGTTCGAGAACTTCGAAGGCGTGGTCGAAGAGATCAATGCGTCGAAGGGTTCGGTCCGCGTCATCGTCACAATCTTCGGCCGGCCGACGCCGGTGGATATGGAATATTGGCAGGTTGAGCAGATGTAGAGAGTGCCTAGTGCCTAGTACCTAGTGCCTAGCTTCGAATACCGAAGCAGGTCGTGGTATCAGGCGTTTCACTAGGCACCTGGCACTAGGCACTAGGCACTGGATTGAATCATGGCAAAGCAAATCGTCGCGAAATTGAAGCTTCAGGCACCCGGCGGCAAGGCAACGCCCGCGCCGCCGATTGGCCCGGCGCTCGGTCAGCACGGCGTCAACATCGGTATGTTCGTCAAGCAGTTCAACGACGCAACCAAGTCGGCGGACGGCATGATCATCCCGGTCGAGATCACCGTGTACAAGGACAAGAGCTTCGAGTTCATCATCAAAAGCCCGCCGGCCTCGGTGCTGCTGGTCAAGTATGCCAAGCCGCTCGATGCGAGCAAGGCGATCGTCGAAAAGGGTTCCGGCGTGCCCAACCGTCAAAAGGTCGGTCGCGTTACCAAGGCCGACGTGCAGAAGATCGCCGAGACCAAGATGAAAGACATGAACTCGTTCGACATCGAGCCGGCGATGCGCGTGATCATGGGCACGGCCCGCAGCATGGGCATCGAGGTCGTCGACTAATGGACGATTTTCGCCCCTTGGCGAAGTACGAGATCGCCGCGCTCTTCCGCGAGGGCGTGGTTGAGTGGGCGCTGACGTTGCAAACCGATGACGCCAAGCGTCATGTGATGCGTGTTCGCGACGGCGAAGAGGTTCCGCTCCTGCTCGACCTGCTTCGGAAAGACACGACGCTCTATTTCAGTCCGTCAACCGCGACGCTGCGGACCGGGTTGAATTCGCTGGGCAGCTAGCAAACGACTCGTGAGCGGTCGGGACGGTCCCGGCTGCGATTGAAAAACCAGATGGCCGCACCACGGCCGAAAGTGGGAGCTGATTGCGATGCGATTTCGCAGCAAGCGATACATCAAAGACGCCGAGAAGCAGCCGAAAGCGCCGCTCGCTCTCGACCTAGCCGTCAAGGCCCTCAAGGGCTTTTCCAAGACCAAGTTCGACCAATCGGTCGACATCTGTTTTCACCTCGGCATCGACCCCGAGCAAGCCGACCAGCTCATTCGCGGCTCGCTGAGCCTGCCGAAGGGCATCGGCGCGTCGAAGAAGGTCATCGCCTTCGTGCCTGATACCGAAGTGGCCAACGCCAAGGCGGCCGGCGCGATCGAGGCGGGTGCCGACGAACTCATCGACAAGGTGAACAAGGGCTGGCTCGACTTCGACGTCGCGATCGCCCACCCGTCGCTGATGGGCAAGGTTGGCAAGCTCGGTAAGGTGCTCGGCCCGCAAGGCAAAATGCCCTCGCCCAAGAGCGGCACCGTCACCGCCGACATCTCGACCGCGGTGAAGGAATACTCGGCCGGCAAGGTCGAATTCCGCAACGATAAGGGCGGCAACATTCACGCCATGGTCGGCAAGCTGAGCTTCAGCGATCACGACCTGCAGGAAAATGTGCATGCGTTCATCGAGCACATTCGCCGCATGCGTCCCGCCGCGGCCAAGGGCCAGTTCTTCAAGAAGATCACGCTGAGCGGCAGCATGACGCCGTCGGTCATTCTCGACGTCGCGCATTCCGACGTGGTGGAGGAGTAAGCAGCCATGAGCAAGCTCATCAAGCAAATGATCGCCGACGAGTTGCAGTCGCGTTACGGCGCGACGGACAGCGCGGTTTGGATCGACTTTTTCGGCGTAGACGGTCTGACCAACAACGAATTTCGTCGCGGCTTGCACAGCAAGCAGATGAAGCTCGAAGTCGTCAAGACCGCCCTGCTGCGTCGCGCGGTTTCCGGCAAGCCGATCAGCAAGCTGGCCGACGCGATGGAAGGCCCCGCGGCACTGATCACCGGCGGCTCGTCCTCGGTCGAGATCGCCAAGGTGCTCAAGCAGTGGGAACCGAAGCTTAAGAACATGAAGCTTCGCGGCGCGGTGATGGAAGGCGAATTCATCGGCGAGCCGGCGGTGAAAGATCTCGCCAAGATGCCGACCAAGCGCGACGTTCAGGGCCAGATCGCATCGGCGATCCTCAGCCCCGGAGCCAAACTCGCCAGTGCGATCAACTCGCCCGGCGGTCGTATCGCCGGTGCGCTGAAGACGCTGATCGAGAAGCTGGAGAAGGGCGAATCGGCCGCCCCTGCCGAAGCAGCCGCGCCGAGCGATGCCGCAGCGCCAAGCGATGCGGCACCGCCGGCCGAAACGCCGGCCGCGTAGGGTGGGCATCGCCCACCATTCGCGCATCGCCGCGCGACATCGCCCGGCGATTGGAATTTTCGTGTGTGTGTTCGATCGTCTGTCCGATTGCTCCTCGCTCGCGAGGATGAAACGAGGCCACGGGGGTCTCAGCTATCGGGCGCGGTCCTCGCTATATGGAGTCTGAAATGTCGGATACCGCAGTCATGGAACTGGGCGACAAGATCGCCGGCCTTTCGCTCATGCAGGCCAAGTCGCTCGTTGACTATTTGAAGGACAAGTACGGCATCGAGCCGGCCGCCGGCGGCGCGGTGATGATGGCCGCCCCGGCTGCCGACGCCGCTGCCGCGGCCAAGCCCGAAGAGAAGACCGAGTTCAACGTGGTTCTCAAGGCCGCCGGCGCGAACAAGCTGCAGGTCATCAAGGTCGTCCGCGCGGCGCGCGGCGATCTGGGCCTGAAGGAAGCCAAGGAGCTGGTGGACGGCGCGCCCAAGACGCTGCTGGAAGCCGCGAACAAGGCGGATGCCGACAAGTGGAAGAAGGAACTGGAAGCCGCCGGTGCCTCGGTCGAGCTGACGTAATTCCGGCCACCGAGTCCTGCTGCTGAAGAATTCAGCCACAGAGGGCACGGAGGTCACCGAGAAATCGAAAGAGCGGTCTTTCAGATTTTCTCTTTGAACTCTGTGACCTCTGTGGTTTTCTTATTTGCTGCCTTCCGCAATCTCGCGCAGCCGGGCAAGGATTTCCGGACGCGCCGAATCCGCATCGGTCGTCGCTTCCGGATGCACCAGCGAGTTCCCTAGCCATTCCGGATCATCGGGCTCGCCGTCTCCTCGGTCGGGCGAATTGAGCCGCTTACTCAGATCTTGATATACGCGATGCGGAATCAGCTCGGCCTCGTGCTCGTCGACGGCATCAAGAATCCGCCGCGCCACGTCCCGCCGATTCTCCAATCGCTCGACGATTTTTACAAGCCGCTCAAACTCCTGCGGATAGTGGTAGTACCAGATCGCGTCGGCGACATACTCGCGAAAGACGCTCAGATAGTGCTCGCGTGCCCATCCGTCGCCGCCACGATCGATCACTCGTTCGACCATCGACAGCAACGTGGGCGGTTCAAGAAAGTGCCGCCCCGGCTCAGGCTCCCACGCCGGCGGAAAGTCCGTTCTCGCGCGCCTCGCCATCTGGTCAAGTGCGGGCTCAAGTTCGCCATACCGCAACATCTGATCAACCTCGCCCGCGCGAGAGTGCCGACCCTGGCATATTGCCGCCAACACGGCCCAGAACCCGATCGCCGCCAGCGCTACCCACATCGCGCCATCCAGCGCAAGCGTCGGCGGCGTACCGCCAGCCAACATCGCGTTCCACTCCGTACACCTCACACGCGACAAAAACGCCGCCAACAACAAGATTGGCGAACCAAAGCCGCAGCACAGCGCGGTGTACATCAACACGCTTGCGCCCTTCGCCCGGATGCGTCGATCTTTCGTCTCTATGCCTGCCATCGCGAGCACCAATTGCGGCGTCGTTCTCGGCGGTTCGGCAGCGATCGCGGCCTTGATTGCCGCCGCAATCACGATGAACACGCTGAATGCGAGCACAACAACGTATCCCCCGACGATGTGCCCGTTGAATACGATCGACAACACCCGCCCCATGAGCAATACGCGCCACAGCGCCACGATCGCGAGCGTCAACAGCCGCGCACTCGCTGCGACGCGCGGCGGCAAACATCGTTCGAACGGCAGCCCATACAACCACGCGAGCGGCGCCGTCATCCAGTATGCCGCCAGCAGCGAGAGAAATCCCACGCCCGTCGGCGGCCCTGTCGCACTGCTCAACCAGAGTTGCACGCGCATCAACGCATACAGCACCACCGCAAGCGCAAACGAAACAATGAACGGCGACAGCAGCGCCGACGGACGATGCACAAAACTCCGCGTGTCGTAGTTTCGAGCGATCGCCGCCGACGCGACCAGCACCGCCGCCGTTGGGAGCGCGTCGGGCGACGAAAGCACACTTCGAATCCCGTCAGCATCGCCGATCAGGAACCGCATCAAGTCGATGATTCCAAGCATGCGCGAATCGTAACGATTCGCCAGTTCGAGACTTAGCCCCGACGGCCTCGCGAATCGCGCGCTTCGCAATATTTCGCTACGCGTCGCGAATTCAAATCAGCCATGTAGAATGCAAACGTCATGTGCCGCTTGGTGTCCGCACATGTCAGTATCCTGATTCGTCGCGTCCGAACTACGTAGACACCCTTGCGTCGGAGACCCCCATGCGTCGCTCCACACGTTCGCTCATCGCGTCGCTTTCGCTGCTCCTGCTCGCCGGCTGTGGCAATCTTGTCACCGCGCGAGAGGATTTCGCCATGGACACGGAGTGGAAGGATTATGCCCGCGTCGCGCTCCGCTCGACCAATGGCCGCCTCGAACTCGTCAAGGGCACCGGGCCGAAGGTCGTGATCCGCGGTGCCAAGCAGGCATCCGCGCTCACCATGGGAGAAGCCCAGTCGATGCTCGCGCGGCTGGTCATCACCGCCGAGCCGGATTCGTCCGACCCGACGACGCTGGTCATCGAACTGGACGTGCCCGCCGACCTCAAGACCCGCAGCGTCGGCGCAAGCATATTGGTCGAGGTGCCCGCATCGGTCCGCGGCGACCTGTCCACCCGCAACGGCTCGATCGTCTGCAAGAGCATGAAAGACGACGTGCTTGCCAATACCAGTAACGGCCGCATCACCATCACCGACACCGACGGCATCGTCCGTGCCTCGACCAGCAACGGCGGAATCTCGATCGAACGAGCCACCGGCTCGGCCAACGTATCGACCAGCAATGGCGCGGTCTTGGCGCGCGACGTGAAGGGCGATCTCACCGCCCGCACGTCCAACGGGAGTGTCGAAGCAACCGGTCTCGGCGGCTCGATCGATATCTCGACCTCGAACGGTCGCATTGAAATCGCCGGTGCCCCCGGTCCGGAAGCGACCATTTCGCTCACAACCAGCAACGGCTCGATTCGGGCTACGCTGCCCGAGACGATCAAGGGCACGCTGGCTCTCTCGACGACCAACGGCTCGCTGAACACCGACCTCGGCAAGATGTCGCTCACCTCGCCGCGCATGAGCAAACGCGAAATGGAGGCGACGATCAACGGCGGCGGCAGCGGGCGCATCGTGATGCGCTCGTCGAACGGCTCGCTGACGCTGAATTGTCGGTAGATGCATCCAATCGTAGGGTGGGCACCGCCCGCCATTTCATGCCATCGAATGCAGCAACGAATGGTGGGCAATGCCCACCCTACAGATCGCTAACCAACCGCGGGCAATGCCCACCGGACGGTTTGCAAACGAACGGTGGGCAATGCCTACCCCACAAAACCGGGCAGCGCCCGGAACCGTAGGGTGGGCACCGCCCACCATTTCACGTCATCGTATGCAGCGACGAACGGTGGGCAATGCCCACCCAACGTCACTTAGCGTCGGCCGTAACCGCCGCCGCCACCGCCACCACCGCCGCCGCGATAGCCGCCGCCGCCGCCACCACTCCGCGGCTCGCGCGGCTTGGCCTCGTTCACGGTCAGCGCTCGGCCGCCGTGCGACTGCCCGTTGAGGGCCGCGATCGCGTTCGCGGCTTCCTCGTCGGTGCTCATCTCGACAAAGCCGAAGCCCTTGCTGCGACCGGCGTCGCGGTCTTCGACGATCTGGGCGCTCTGCACGGTGCCGTGCGCCATGAACATTTGCTGAAGATCAGCACTCGTCACGTTATAGCCCAAGTTTCCCACATACAGTTTCTTCGCCATCGATGCTCTCTCTTGCATGTCCGTTTGCGGTCCGCAGTTTGCTTTCAGGATCGCATGTGAAAGCGGCCGAATTTCCGGCCGGGAAGGTGAAGAGCAAAAGAGGGTGCAGGCAGGCCTAGGCGAGCGAACATCCTGGTGTGCAGATCAACCGTTGGGATCATACCCGCAAGTCTCACGTTGCGATACGACAAATCTCATCATCATCCAACGCAATTTCAGTTCTTCTCGGACGCCCGTGCGACCCGCTTGCCCGACGGCGATGGGCATTGGAATGATCAAATCGTGCCGCCGCGCTGCCGCGCCGGCGACTGTCGATCGAGCGAGTACCCGCACATGGTCGATCCGCGCGTCGCACAACTCGTCCAGGAGATCGGCGATCTCTATCAGCAAACGTGCGCACTCGCCGAGCGTTACAACGGAGCGATCGCGGCCGAGTCGCAGGAATCGGTCAAGGCCTTCAAGCCGAGGCCCAACTCGCGTTTTCCCGAGCTCGACCGTTTTGACGACGTGTTCGATCAGCAGGAAGTGCTGAACCAGGCGTGGAAAAGCCCGCCGATCCGCGCCATGCAGCAGCGCTGCGCCATCTTCGCGTGGTGCGCCACGGCCTATCTAAACTTCGAACTCATGTCGAGCAGCGCGTCGACGCTCGTGCTCATCCTCGCCAACGCCGTCACATTCTCGCTGCTCGTCGGCATCTATCACGGCGTGCCGCTCTACGGCAGTCGATTGCGGAAATTCCTGCGCGAGACGCTGCGCAGCCGCGGCGTGCCGATCTGCGCCGATTGCGGCTACGACCTGCGCGGGCAGTCGTCGCAGCGCTGCCCCGAATGCGGCGGATTCATGAAGCCCATGAACGCCGCGACCGCACGTTCGCCACTCACCCCGCACGAAGGAGCCCACGCATGACCGCTGACCGCCTGCTAAACGTCCTCACCGAAATCCGCGACCAGCAGCGCAAGCAGGTCGAGAATTTCGAAGCCGCGCTGCGAGCGCAGGACGAGTACAACCGCATCCAAACCAAGAGCCGCAAGATGTTCGCGTTCCTCGTCTACGCCCCGTGGATCGCGCTGGTCTGCGTCCTCGGCGGCGTCTTTGTGCCGCAGTGGATCGTCTGATCACAGCGACATCTCAGTCGCACACGTAGCTTGCGACGCTCCGCAAATACCCTCTCCGCAATTCCTCCATGACCTCCGTGACCTCGGTGGCAATGTCTTCGCGTCCGCCGCTCCCTCCGTGGCCCGTTTGACCCGCGGCGCGCAACGTGCCAGAATTCCCTCCAAGCGTGGTCTGTCCGACTGTTCGGACGCAACTCAAATCTGGAGGAACTGACATGTTGAAATCTGCTCTTCGCACCGTGATCGCTCTCGGTGCCCTGCTCACACTCACCGGCTGCGCCAATGTCGCCGGCACCTGGACCATGGCCCCCGACCAGAAGCCCGGCAAGGTCACCATCGCCGCCATGACACTCGGCGGCGACGGCTTCTACATGGCCGCCGCCAAGTACGGCGACAAGAGCGAGACCGTCACGGGATGCTACAAATTCCAGAACGGCAAGCTCATGCTGTGCAGCGCCACCGGCTGTCGCGAATACCCGGCGACCGTCGACGGCGACAAACTCATGGTCACGCACGAAGGCAACACCATCACCATGATTCGCATGACCGACAAAAACTGCTGCGGCGGTAAGTGCGCGGCGTGCACCGGCGATAAGTGTTGCGGCACCTGCGGCGGCGACAAGGCCAAGTGTTGCGGCACTGGCGGTGCGTGCTGCAAGGATGCCAAGAAGGACGAAAAGAAGCCGGAAGCCAAGCCGGAAAAGAAGTAACGCCGAGCGCCAGCGAGTCCGAACGCGACGCGCAAGCGAGTGACCGCTCGCGCAGCAAGCGCGAAACCGAGCCCCGACCGTAAGGAAGGGGTTTCCTCTCCGGGCGCGCAGTACATTCTGATCAGCAACGGCCCGCCGCGATGTTCACCATCGCGGCGGTGTCGTTTCCGCAGTCGTCGCCGATTACGGATCGCCGCAGCGCAGCAACACTTTCAACGCCCCCGCCCGCCCCGCTGCCGAAAACGCCGCGACACCGTCGGCCAATGCGAATTCCGCATCGATCAACGGCTCTACCGCGATCCGCCGCTGCGCGAGCATCCGCACCGCCTGCCCGATCGACCCGCAGCGATTGCCCGCCAGTGTGATCTCATGAATCACGATCGGCGAAAGATCAAAGCTCGGCGGCGGATCGGACGAGTAGGTGCTCTTCAGCACGATCGTCCCACGCGGCCTCACGCATCGAATCGCCTCGCGCAATCCGTCGGGCGAGCCGGTGCACTCGACGACCATGTCCTGCGACGCATCCGCGATGCCGCCGCTCGCGGAGACTCTTAGTCCCAGCGCAGCACACTTCGAAAGCGTGCGCTCGTTGCGCCCCACAACCGTTACCGACGCGCCGGCGTTGGCCAACACCTGCGCGCACAAGATGCCAAGCCGCCCGCTTCCCAGCACCATCGCATGCGTGCCGCGTTCGACCGGATGATCCGTCACCACCTGAATCGCCGCCGCCACCGGCTCGGCAAACACGGCTTCGCGATCGCTCACACTTTCAGGTACGACGTGACAATTTTCGGCCGGGACGGCGACGAACTCGGCCATCGCCCCGTCACGACCGAAAATGCCCAGCACGGTCCGCGGCACCGCGTGCTTGCGCGTAAGCTCATCCCGCGCGAGCGAATCAGGCAGCACGCAGTTGATCTCAGCCACGACGCGCTCGCCAAGCAACTCCGCCGGCCCGCGCTCGACGGTGCCGACAAATTCGTGCCCCAGCACACCCTCAAAACCCATGTAGCCGCGAACAATCTCCAGATCGGTCGAGCAAATGCCCGCGAGATGTACGCGAATCAGCACCTCGCCCGCCGCCGGCTGCGGCACCGGACGCTCCTCGACCCGCACTTCGCCGGGCCGCGCTTTGGAAAACACGATCGCTTTCATGCCGAAAGTGTGACGCACGCCGACGATTATCACAATCGGCGCGCCGGGCGACCTGTCCACGGACTATCATCAGGCGAATCAGTTGATTGGCCGGTCGCGAAATTGCGACGGGGAGCATCGGCCTCCGGCCGGTGTGAATTGAATTCGCACCGGCCGGAGGCCGATGCTCCCCACCGAATGTCGCACGATGTGAATGGTCGTGTAGTCCGGAGATTTGAACATGCTGCTCAAACAGCGCGATGCCGATTCGGTCGAGTTGCTCACCTCGCTCAGCCAGCTCAAGAAAATGTACGTCGCACTCTTCCGCCAACTGCACACGGGCGGCATCGACGCATTTGATGCGCTCGACGAAGACGACATGCTGATCACGCTGCAAACCTACCTGCAACGCCGCGCCCGCGAAGCCGGCGTCGATTGCACCAATCACAGCGAGTGGGACGCGTTTCTCGGCATTCAAGACGCCCCATCGTGCGAAGTGCGCTTCGCCGCACGCCGCCCGACAGAATGAAACCGCCCGATGTGGACGGCCCCTCCCGAACCCTGAGCACTGAGCACTGAGCACTGAGCACTGAGCACTGAACACTCGCGGTCGCGCCGTTGTGATCGCCCCCTCAAACGCATAACATTCCCTCTCCACCTCGCGGGCTACGCGGGCGCGCCGGCGGTCGGCGACGTGCGCGGGCGGCGCGGGCCGACGATTGATGGTCACTCTATACAGTTACATCCTGCGTGAGCTGCTCAAGACCTTCGGGCTGACGCTGCTTGCTCTCACCGTCCTGTTCACACTCGGCGGCGGCCTTTACAACATCGTCCGCTTCGAGGGCATCACCAGCACAGACATTCTGCGCATGCTGCCCATGTTCGTGCCGATCGTTCTGACGATCACCATGCCGATCTCGGCCCTCTTTGCCAGCACGATCCTCTATGGCCGTCTCGCCGCCGACAACGAAATGACCGCTTGCCGCGCTGCGGGCATCAATATTCATCGACTGTTCCTGCCGGTGATTTTGCTCTCAATCTTTGTCACGCTCTATTCCGTACTGTCGGCCAATTACATCATTCCCCAACTGACGCAGCAGGTCGAATACTATGTCCGCAGCAATCTGCGAAACCTCGCCTTCGGCGCGCTCAGCAGCAAAGGCTATATGCGCCAGGCGAAAGGCGGCCTAGGCCAGATCCTGCTCACCGCCGACAGCGTCGAAGCCGTCAGCGACAAAGCCCTGACCGAAAGCGGCTTCGAGCCGCCCAGCCCCACGCGCGGCTATTTTTGGATCACCAATCCGCGCATCATGGAAGTCGACGCCGCCGGCGCGCTCGGCAGATTCGCCTCGGCCCGCGGCGCGCTGTGCGAGTTTGACACCGGCCAGCCCGAGGTCGAGGTCACCATCCACCTCACCGGTGCCGAGGTGTTCGACATGGGCCGCCGCTCGATGAAGCTCGGCGAGCAGAAAATCGGCCCATCCAAAGTGCCGCTGCCGATGCCCGTCAAACCGTCGATGGTCAACCTCAACAGTCTGCTCGAATGGCGACGCGACGCCTCGCTCGCTCCCGATCTGAAAAAACAGATCGACGGATACCTCGCCAAGCTCGGACATCTGGCGTTCTATCAATACGCGGCCGCCGCGCTGCGCGACGGCAACGCCTTGCGGCTGACCGACACTCTGGGCGGCAGCTACGAAGTGCGGGCCGGGGCGATGGGCTCGATCGAGGGCGGTCGCCCGCCAATCCTGCGCGACGTGCGCATCGTTTACGAGACGACCGACATGACCATCCGTTACGACGCGCCGCAGGCCACCCTCGGCGCCCGCGCATCGCCGGACGGCAAAACGCTGCTTGAATTCAAGCTCGAAGAGCGCGGCGGCGAGCGCGTCATCGAAACGCACATTCGCCCCGGGCACGCCG
>JBJXFK010000355.1:0-9446 GCA_046155505.1 Phycisphaerae bacterium | reverse complement strand
TCGGAAGTGGGCGATGGCGAAGGATTCGAAGACGGGCGCGATCGAGCCCCTGCCGCCACCAGCGACAGAGGCCGATAAGACGCGTGCGAGGCAGTGGTTCAAGAAAGCCACCCAGCTTCGCGATCAGCGAAATTACGACTACGCGATTGAGTCGATGATCACCGGCCTGGGCTTCTGGCCCGACGCCGTCGACGAGGGGCACATGCCGCTGCACTCGATCGCGATCCAGCGTGCGCAGGCCGGCGGCAAGAAGCCCGGCGTTTTCGACCGCATGAAGCTCGGCACCGGCGGAAAAGATGCCAAGCAGGCGATGTTCAACGCCGAGATGCTGCTCGCCAAAGACCCGCAAAACCCCGACCATCTCGACGCCATGCTCAAAAACGCCGCCAAGTGCGGCTTTATCGAAACCGTGAAGTGGATCTCGCCACGCGTGTTCGAATCCATGCGGCGTGACAAAAAGCCCAACATGGCCCGCTTCAAGAGTTACAAGACGATCCTGATGGAATTGGGCGAGCGGGCCGAGGCCGAGAGCACCGGGCCGATCGCGGCGTGGTGCTATGAAGCCGCCGTGCAGAGTGTCGATTATCTCGTCGGCCTGAACCCGACCGACATGGCGATGCGCGACGAGCAGCGCGAGTTGTCGGGCAAGCTGACCATCGTCAAAGGCAAGTACGGAAGCGCCGACAGCTTCCGCGAATCGTTGCAAGACGCCGAGCGGCAAAAGCAGCTTTACGATTCCGAGCGGATGAAGCAGAGTGAGAATTCACTCGAAGGCGTGGTCGATACCGCGAAGAAGGACTACCAGGCCAATCCGACGGTGATTGGCAAGGTGCTGGCCTATGCCGATGCACTGCTCAAGAGCGAGAAGAAGATCGACGAAGATGCCGCGATCGCGATGCTCATCGAGAATTACGAAAAGACCAGCAACTATCAATTCAAGCTGCGAGCTGACGAGATTTTGCTGCGGCAGCTATCGCGCGACACGCGGCGAGCGGTCGAGAAGGCCCGCCAGACCAAGGCCGACGAGGATCGCGAGCTCGCCCGCCAGACGGCGCGGGCCGAGTACGAGACCGAGGTCGACATTTATCGCGAGCGCGTGTCCAAGTACCCGACCGACCTGCGGATGAAATTCAAGCTGGGCCAGGGCATGTTCCGCCTGGGCCTGTACGATGACGCGATTCCGCAACTCCAGATGGCGCAGAACGATCCGCGCTCGCGTTCGGTGTGCATGCTGCTCATCGGCCAAGCGTTTTATCACAAACAGTTGCCGCAGGAATCGATCGAAATCCTGCGTGAAGCGACCGAAAGCCACGACCCGCCGGGCGACGACACTTGGAAAAAGCTGGTATACTGGTCGGCTCGGTCTTTCGAGGCCGCCGACCGGGTTGAGGAAGCGCTGGCGACATATGGGAAGTTGCTGCGGGTGGATTACAACTACCTCGACGGCGAAGCGCGGCAACGGTCGGAAGCGTTGAAGCAAAAGAAGGCGGTCTAGCCTCAACGGGCGATCGCTAGGCGAATCAATGAACGATTGGGATTGAAAACCCGCCGAAGCGAAGCGGGTTGTATCAAGGAGATCTCGTGGCTCATTCACTGTCCGCAAAGAAGCGCGTCCGTCAGTCCGAAAAGCGTAACGCCCAGAACCGCGGTCGTCGCGCAGTCATCAAGTCGCAGCTCCGCGACGTGAAAGACGCCATGACCGCCGGCGATCCGATCAAGGCCAAGGCCGAAGTCGCCGCAGCCGTAAAGCTGCTGGACCGCGAGTCGACCCGCGGCCTGATGCACAAGAACGAGGCGGCGCGGCGCAAGAGCCGCCTGGCCAAGAAGCTCAACGCTTTGACCGCCAGCAAATAACGCGCCGCGTTTTGAGGCGCTTCGATTGCCCAGTGCAGACGTTCGGGGATCAACGTGCGCGTGACGCGCCCGTTGATCCCCGCATGTTTGTATCGGGCTAGCGCAATTCTGCGCGTCCCCATTCGCCCACTCGAAAATTTGTAAGTCTTGCGTGCTGCGATGCGTGCGAGTGTGGCACGCGAAAGTCGGCGCGGAATTTTTCGAACTCGCGTGGGCGCGGGCTATACTTGGCAGATCGCGTGCGATCCAATCGAGATCTGCGTGGTGCGATACGGGAGAATCATTTGCTCGAACCGATACGCTGGAAACTGGGAGGACACTAAGAACGTTCGGGTACCCCTGCGAGCGCGCCTTGCGCGCGTGGCTCGGGCCGACGGTGTCCACCCCCCTTACAGAAGGGTTCCGGCAAACCTCTCCCACCGGCCAACTGCGGAAATCGATTTCTTCGGCGAGCACTCGGCGGCAACGCGGGGTGCTCGCTTGTTTGTGAGCCGACCGTGCGTACGGGGCTGGCGGATTCGAGCCCGAGGCACCGACGGCGCGCAAGCGGCAGGCTTGCACACTCTGCCGTGAAAAAGCTACGGCGCGGCCGGGACGGGAAGTTGTGTTCCGCCCGATGCTGATCCGACGCCGGTTTTCGTCAAGCCGGTCGAAGCTGCTGCGGTTGCCTCGCCGCCGACGGTACCGTCTCTTGCTCCGCTCGCACGCAGGGGTGCAAGGATTTCCTTGGCGATTCGCCGACCGCGCGCGATGAACGGCACCTCGAGCACACGGTAGTTGAACTCGCAGAGGAGCACGATCAGTGCGACAAACGTGAGTGTGTACGCCAAGGTATACGACGCGTCGATCTGCTCCGGCTTCACGCCGCGCTGGGCCGCGTAGCGATACCAAATGTCGTGAGTAATGTAGAGCGCCGGGCCATGCACGAGGTAAATCGCATAGGAGCGGGCACCCGCCCAGCTCATTCCCGCAGAAAACGGCTGGGGAAGCGCGAGCAGGTAGCTCTTTCCGTAACTGGCGATCCAGACCAGCAGCGCACAGACGATCGTCAGGATCTGCGGCATGAAGTAAATGTCGCCGAGCGTGGTCGGCACAGCGACCAGCAGGAACACCAGAAACAGCGCCGTGACGATTGATAGCGCGCGATTCTGCAGCCACGTCGGCTCGAACACGCGATACGCGACGGTTCGTGAGAAGAAAAAGAGCAGCACGCCCCAGATCATCGTGTCGAACCGCAACGCCAGCAGGCGAAACGTCGGCGGTGACAGGAACAGCGCGCCCGCGATCGCGAGCAGCGCCCATTTTCGATGGGTGCCGGCGACGAACAGGAGGAAGATCGGATAGACGAGATAGAACTGTTCTTCCGAGGAAAGCGTCCAATAGATCGCCATCAGATTGCTCTGATCGCGCATGTTGGCGGTGAACGTCGAGACCGCTACGAAATTCTTCACGTTGAGCCAGAAACTGCCCAGCTCATTGTGCGAGAAAACGCCTGTCCCCGATGCGATGACGTACCACATCGCCCAGAACCACGCCGACGGCATCAGTCGATGAAAACGTCGCACCCAAAACGCCTTCAGCACGAGTAGCTTCTCGTCGGCGCGGGCATTGTCGAGCATCTCGACCAACGTCTTGCTGATCACGAATCCCGAGATGCAAAAAAAGAGATCCACGCCGGTGCCGAAAACGAAATGTGCGTTGATCGTCTTCAACCACTCGGGGTTCCAGAGGAACAGCAATCTGGAATGTGCGAACACCGTGATGATCACGGCGACCGCGCGTAAATACTCGATTTCCTCGATCTTCTTGCTGGAATCGTGGTCGGCCATCTTGCCGCTTTCGTTCGCAGATCGTCCGGTGCGACAGGTGCCGCGCCGCGCAGATCGGAATGGGTTGCTATCGATCGGCCCGTTTGCCGCGGTGGTTATTGATACCGGCAAACGCGCGTCGGCGCAAGGGGATCAGCGATCGGAGAACTGGATTTGACGAACTCGGCGCACGCCGACGGTATACTGTTTGTAGAGGTTGAAATGGTCGTCAGGCTTTCCGATCATCCCCCGCGCAAGTCGGGCTTCGCCGGATTGCGGCTAAGCGCAGAGGAGTATTTCGCGCTGCCCGAAGACGGCAATCGGTATGAGTTGATTGACGGAGTGGTGGTCATGTCGCCAAGTCCGACGCCGAAGCACCAAAATGTCGCGAGCGAGATTCTGGTTCAACTTCGACCATTCGTGCTCTCAAATCGCCTCGGCGTTGTGCTGCCCGAAGTTGACATTTGCCTGGGTCGCGCTCGCGACGGCGGGCCATTGGTGTATCGGCCCGAGCTCGTGTTTGTCGGATCAGCGAAAGCGAAAGCTGTACGCGAGCGTGTCGAAGTCGTTCCCGACGCCGTGATCGAAGTCGTCTCGCCAAGTTCGCGCGGCCTCGATACCGAGACCAAGTTTCACGACTATCAGCAGGCTGGCGTCGGTGAATATTGGTTGATCGACCCGATCGAGGAGCGCATGACGTTCTATCGCTTGCGCGACGGAACGTACGTCGAGATGCCGCAGCAGGCGAATCGATTCGCGAGCGAAGTTGTCGTCGGATTCCAGTTGCAACTCGATTTGGTGCGTGAGTGCTTTCGGGCGTTCGGATAGCGGGTCTGCTCACGTTCGTCAGGCATTCAATTTCGCCGCCGTCTTCGCCACCGCCGCCCCGATTGCTTCCACCGCCTGTTGCTGCTTGGGATCGACCATCCGCCCATCTACGCCGATCGCTTCGTGAGCTTTCGCGATCGCCAATTGTTCGGGCAGCACGATCACGCCGAGGTTCCCGAGGATCGCGCGCAGATGCACCAAGCCGCGCAGGCCGCCGAGCGCGCCGGGCGACGCCGCGACCAGGCCGGCGACTCTGCCCTTGAAGCACTGAAGCGATGTCTCGTTCGGCGCGGGGCGCGAAGCCCAGTCGATCGCGTTCTTCAGCGCCGCACTCACCGAACTGTTGTATTCGGGCGAAGCAACAAGCAAGCCGTGGTGCGCGGTCATCAGCTCTTTCAGTCGCAGCGCCCCCGCGGGCAAGCCGCCGCTCTTTTCGAGGTCTTCGTCATAGATCGGCAACGCGAGGTCGCGCAATTCGACGAAGGTCACCTCAGCCCCCGCAGCTTTGGCACCGCCGAGCGCGATTTGCACCAACTTCTTGTTGTACGAGCCGGCCCGCAGACTGCCCGCCAGACCGAGAACCTTTACACCCTGCGCCATGTGCGTACCTCACTTTGAAATTCGATGCGGCTCGCTCGCGATGGTAACTCAATTCCAACGCGGCTCCAAAATCACGATGCGCGCACCGTCGCTGGTCGACTGGTCATAGATGACTTCCAGCGGCGCGCCCGATATGCCGTCGGCTGAGAGCTGTACCAGCATCTCGGCATTGCCCGCGCGTTCGTGATTTTCGCGCCCGGTCGGACCAAGCTCCAGTGAAATCAGCGCGACACGCTCGCGCAGCGCGGTCTCGCGCAGCACCGCGAGTCGCTCGGCCATCGTCGCAGCCTCGTCGTGCCAGAGCACAAATCGCGCATCGGCATAGAAAGCGAGGCGACTGTGCGAGCGCGGCCCGAGCAGGCTGACGCGATCGCCGCCGATCGCCGTCGCGCGCACCCACTGCGCCGCGGGCAGAAGATGTCGATTCTGCTCGTCGGGGAAACGCGTGGCGTAGAACGCGAGCGGCGCACTCGCGGCCAGCATCACGAGAGGCCCCAGCCAGCGCGGCTTCAGCGTTGCCAGATAAGCGAGCGCGATCGCCGCGAGCGGAATCAGCAACTCGACAATTACTAACGCATGCCGCGGACTGAGATAGCCGTGTCGATAGCGCAGAAGTGCGATCATCGCAAAGTGAACGAGTGCGACGACGGCCAGCGCGATGAGCGGCGAACGCAGAATCGCCGGCCGCAACGAGACCAGCACCGGGATCGCGAGCGCGACGATCGCGACTCGTCCCGCCCGAGCTGTTTCGAGCAGCGCGTGCCACGGTGCGACGATCATCGACACTTCCGATCGGTCAAGCCGGGCGTAACTGATCGGCGGCTGCTGCGCGCTCGCCGAGTCGCTTACAGTCTGCTTCTCGGCCTTGGGACTAAATCGCCCCAGCGTGCCCCAGTACGGCGCGGCCACCATCCCGAAACCGAGCAGCGCGAGCGCCGCCGTCGCAAACGCGCGGCCTCGACGACCGCGCGTCCAGCCATGAGCGGCGACCGCCGCGACGCCGGGCAGGAGTGCGATCGCCTCGGGACGCGTCAGAAATGCCGCACCGGCGAGCAATCCGGTGAATAGGCCGGGCAGCACACCCGCGCGGCACATTGCGAGGCACGCGCCGAGATAGAACACTAGAAATAGCTGCTCGCTCATCACATCAGCCGAGAGCCAAACATTCAGCGGCAAAATCCCCCCGAGCAGCACGGCGATCGCCGCCACGCGGTCCGGCGGGAACGGTAACTCGAGCGCGGCGACAACGCGTCGAGCGAGGGCCGCGATCAGCAGTAGCACCACCCCGCCACAGAGCAACGATTCAAATTGCCCGCTGCGTTGCCACACGAGCGGCGAATCGACACCCGCAACAGCTCGCAGGAGTGGCTGCACGATGGCGATCGTCGCTGGGAAGAGCGGATGCTGCTCAAAGTCGGCGTCGCGGACGGCAGCGATACCGCGCGCCTGCAATCGCTGTGCATAGTCAATGTAATCGACGCCGTCGCGCGACAGCATCGGCAAATTCGCAATGAACCACGCTCGCCAAACGATCGCCAAGGCGAACGCGGCGAGCAGCCAGAGGCTGAGAGCGGGTTTGCGGGCGGCTGCGTCGGGAATTGCCACAGCGGGTCCAGGAGTTGGTGATGCCGAAGGAGGGACTTGAACCCTCACGACCTTGCGGCCAACGGATTTTGAATCCGTCGCGTCTGCCATTCCGCCACTTCGGCTGCGAGCGAATGCGCCAGGTGGGCATTCTCGCGCGTGCGGCGGTGCGGGTCAACTGGCGAAAGAATCGGTGCCGAAGAGCAATTGCCACGGATTTCACAGATTTTCACGGATGGAGGGCGGTCCTTGCCCAAAGCAAACGCATTCTGGGATTTCAGGCAGCGTGCGCTGGGGAACCGGTCTCCGACCGGCCTTTCTTCAATCTCCTTTCGAGCCAAAAGAAAGACCGACCAGAGGTCGGTCCCCCAGCGCGAGACCTTCGACTCGGTCTCAAATCCAGAACGCGTTTGCCCTGCGGTCCTTGCCGGCGCGATCGGCCTTCATTGGTCTGCGGTCGGTGAGTTCGCTAGAATGAAGCCGCTGATCAACCTTCGGGCCGGAGAAGATTCATGCACATGGCTGCGGCGTCGGATCATGAGATTTTGGTGGATGCAGTACGCGACTACGCCCGGGCCGAATTGCCCGAGCGCGACAAGCATTGGGATCGCACCGAGACGTCGTGTTGTACCGAGTTGGCCACGGTGTATGAAATGGGCCTCATGGGCCTGCGCATTCCCGAGCAGCAAGGCGGGCTCGAGTGCCCGATGCTGCCGTATGGTCACATCATTCGCGAACTGTCGTACGCCTCGCCGTCGGTCGGCGTCACGGTCAGCGTACACAACATGGTGGCCGAGATTGTGAAGATGTACGCCAGCGACGCCATCCGCGACGAAGTGCAGACGCAGTTGAATCTACCCGGCAATCTGGCCGCGTTTGCAATCAGCGAACCCAACAGCGGCTCGGACCCGGCATCGGTCCAAACGCGAGCGGAAAAAGTTGCCGGCGGCTGGAAGCTCACCGGCGCGAAAATGTGGGTGACCAACGGCATGACCGGGCGCTGGTTCGTCGTGCTGGCCCGTGTCGGCAATACGGGCACGTCGAAAGACCTGTGCATGTTCCTGATCGACGCGCAGCAAGCCAGCGTGAAACGCAGCTTGATTCACGGCAAAATGGGCATTCGCGGCAGCGAAACGGCTGAGATGGTGCTCGATGCCGCGTTTGTGCCCGAAAGTCACCTGCTTGGCCAGCCCGGCTGGGGCATGCGCATCGCCCTCTCGGCGCTCGACGGCGGGCGCATCGGCATCGGCTCGCAGGCGGTCGGCATCGCGACGGCGGCGTATGACCTGATGGTTGACTATGCCCGCACGCGCGAACAGTTCGGCAAGCCGATCGGCGATTTCCAGGCGATCCAGTGGATGATCTCGGACAGCAAGACCGAACTCAACGCGGCGCAGCAGTTGATCGATCGCGCTGCCTGGCTCAAGGACGAGGGTCGCACGCACACGCGGGAAGCGAGCATGGCCAAGCTGTACGCGAGTGAGGCGTGCAACCGTATCGTTTTTCGCGCGGTGCAGAGCCACGGCGGATATGGCTTCGTCAACGAATTTCGCGTCGAGCAGCTCTATCGCGATGCGCGGATCACGATGATTTATGAGGGCACGAGCGAGATTCAGCGGCATGTGATCGCGCGCGAGCTGCTGCGCGCGTAGGGTGGGCATCGCCCACCATTGGCGCGGTTCATCGGTCGGGCTACGAATTGGTGGGCGATGCCCACCCTACGGGGTATTTCATGCTTGATGCCGCTACGGCTCCAACAGACGTCGTCGTACACGAAACACTATCCAGCGGCGTCGAATTTGCTGCCGACGCACTGCCATCGCGCCAGACCGTCTCGATCGTGTTCCGCGTGCTGGCCGGCGCGTCAGACGATCCGGCCGATCTGACCGGCCTAGGCTCGATCGTCGAGCGCACACTGAACAAGGGAACGAAAAAATACAGCGGGCAGGAGCTTGCCGACGCGTTCGACAAGATCGGTGCGCAGTTATCGAGCGCGTGCGGGCGGCAATCGACCGTGGTGCGGGTATCGTGTCTGCCCGAGTTTACGCTCGATGTCGTCGATCTCGTCGGCGAGATGTTGGCCAGCCCGACATTCCCCGACGATGCCTGCGGCGTTGCCACGCAGCTCGCGGCGGAAGAACTCAAACACATGGACGACGATCCCCAGTCGCTACTAATGGTGGCGATGCAGCGGCTCGCGCTCGGCCCGGTGTATGGGCGGCATCCCGGCGGCGAAGTCGATTCGCTGCCGCGCATCAAGCCGAAGCACGTGCGTGAGTTTTGGGCGAATTACTTTCACGCCGGCCGGGTGCAGGTGGTGGCCGCCGGTCCGGTGAATGTCGACGCGCTTTGCGCGCGGGTCGACAAGCAGTTCAAGGGGCTGGGCAGTGCGACGGCGGCGGGGCGCGGCGGCGTAGACTATCGCATCGCCGTCGAGCGCAAGCACATCAATAAGGACTTGAAGCAGCAGTACATCGGCATCTCGCTGCAAGGCGCGGCTAAGGGTTCGCCGGGGTTCGCGGCCGAGCAGGTGGCGGTGGCGGTGCTGTCGGGCGGCATGAGCGCACGGCTATTCACCGAGGTGCGCGAGAAGCAGGGTCTCGTGTACTGGGTCGGTGCTTGGGCCGAGCAGCCGCGCGGGATGGGGCTCATTCATCTGGGCGCGAGCACGACGCCGGAGCGGTGCGAGAAGACCTATCAGACGTTGCTACGTGAGTTGGCCCGGCTGAGCGAAGACCTGACTGAGGAAGAAGTGAAGCGTGCCCGCGACGG
>JBJXFK010000342.1:0-16442 GCA_046155505.1 Phycisphaerae bacterium | reverse complement strand
CCGCGTCAGCACGGTCACCGACGAGTTCCCGCTCGCGATCCCGGCGAAGATCGTGACGGCGAAAGCAAAACACGCGAGCTGGGCACTGATACTGCCGACCATGGAACCTTCCAGTTTCATCTATCGGCAGGTGCGGCGCGGCGGCGTGTGAGCAATTGGTCGGATCGCGCAACGTCGGATGTGCGTGCTGTATGACTCGGACGAATCGGCGGAGCGATAACGTCAAAGCGGTAGTCGAATCGGCGTCATTTTGTGTGAATGGGCGAAATTTGCGCGACTTTGGATTCCGGGACACCGCAGAACACATAAGAATGAGACGAGCGGCACCGACAGCGCCTGCTCGCAATCAACCAGTTATTGAACGCAACCGCTCATCGGTCGCCGGTCGACGCATGGCTCGCGCTTCGGGACCCCACACCTGAAGTTTTCCCTCCCCTTCCTCACAACAGGCGAGCATCGGACGACCGGCGGCCGGTGAGCGGCGCTGTTTGACTGATCTCATCTGATAATTGTATATCTCGTGCATGACGAAGTCCGCGTTTTGTGCGCTCGACTTGCTTCAAAGAAAAATGCCGCGGGCCGGAAGTCGTTTCCGACTTTAGGCCCGCGGCTGCATTTGCATGGTTCCGATCGATTCGAATCAGTTCGATTCGAGTCGAGTACGACTATCGCTTCCTCGCCAGCGTCAGGCCGAGCAGGGCCAGCGCAGCCATCGGCGTGAGGCCCGCACCGCACATCGGGGCGGCGGCGGGGTTGATGGCATCGATGAGGTCGCCAGTCGCGCCTGCGCCGTCGCGCTCGCGCGAAGCGTCGGTCGATGATTCGACCACGACGATCGGCTCGTCGCTCGGCGTAGCGACGCTCGAAGTCGCCCTGCCATCGCTGACCAGCAGGCGGAAGAAGAACTTGCCTTCGGCCAGCGCCTGCCAAGTCGAGATCGGCGAATCGACGCCGGACAGCGGCTGGAACGCCCGGAGCAGGTCATCGCCGACGAGTGACTCGCCCAAGGCGTTTGTCTGCACCCAGCGATAGGTGAGGGTCGTTCCGGCATCCGGATCGCTGGACGAGCGTGCATCGAGCGTGATGATGCTGCCGACGCTCACCTGACCCGACGGGCCGGCGAAAATCGCAGTCGGAGCGGTGTTGGTCGCGATCGACTGCTTCACGCTGATCTTTACGATGTCCGAACTGGTGCCGGGGTTCTCACCGTCGTCGACAATGAGGCGGAACTCATAATCGCCGAGTTCGACAAGCTGTACGGTCGCGATCGGCGAGAGTATCGACGCTTGGGTGAACTGGTCCGGGCGAATTTCGACCGGGCCGGACAGCCATTCCCATGTGTACTGAATGCGGTCAAGCTCGAAGACGTTGCCGCGATTGGGGTCGAAGCCGACGTTGAACGAGTCAAACGTGCGGCTGCCGTCGAGGCGGACGATATCGCCGGTGGCGACTTCCTGATCAGCGCCGGCATCGGCGAACGGGATCGGGTTGAGCCCGCGAAGGGCGGGGTTCTCGATGACGTTGATGGTGACGAAGTCGCAATTGAACTGCAACTCTTCGGGATCGCGATCGTTCGCTACGCAGAACTCGATCAGGTAGGACACGTCATATCGGAAATTCACCGGATCGCGCAGCCGCAACTGATTGCGACCGATAAATTCCGGCAGGAAGAAAATCACGTCCTGAATGACAAAGGTGACACCCTCGCGCGGACGGAATCCGTCGCCTTCGCGCGGCTCATACTCGTCGCTCGCTTGTGGGATCGGAGGTGCCTGCGGCGGGACGCCAAAAACGCCGGCGTCAAACGCTTGGAAGCGGAGGAATGTCTCTTCGTCATCCGGATCGTCATCGGGACCGGTCGGCACCCAATCGGGATCCTGAATCAGCAAGCGAGCGCCAACGGTGTCGGCCTCGAGGTGCTGATAATTCAGCACGTCCAAAATCGACGTGGTGCCGTCGTTCGGATCAAGCACGAAATCGACCGTGCCGTCCGCGTGCTGCACTAACCAGGAAATGATCGTTACGAAGGGCGGGGCATTGCCGTCGTCCTGGGCGAACGCGGCGGGGAGAGCGCCCAGCGACAGACAGCCAGCGACAATAAATCGAGCAAACTTGGACACGGAACACCTCCGAAAGGGATGGCTCCCACTTGATATCGTAACAGCCCCCACCTGACTTGGCAGCAACTTTGCCGCGTTCACGAAAATCAGCATCAATTGATGAGAATCTGCGTGAAAAATCCGTTCGGGAGCCGGCCGATGCTGAAGGTCGCCTGGATGTCCTGACCCTCCCGAAACTCGTTCGGCTCAGCGGCGCCTCCCGTCGTGCGCAGAAACAGACCGGGGCGCAGGGGCTGACACTGATAGGCGTCGATCTGGGCGAGCACTTTTCTTGGACCGATCGCTCCGGAATCGAAAAATTGCTGATCACCAGACTCGAACTCGTCGACCAGAAATCCATTTTCGGTAAAGTAAAACGCGACACTGTCGCAACTTACCGGTGGTTGATCAAAAAACAAGATGGCGTCCGGCGTGATCAGCGTAATCGACTCCGATTCCCCACCGTTGATCAGAACGCGCCGTGCGCCAGCTCGACCGTCGCCGTTCAGGATGAAAGTACCCGGCGGCAGCGCAAACGCCGTTCCGAGCGATATCTCGGACGAAATTTGCACGTAGCCACCGGCGAGCAGCGCGTCCTGCTGCTCGGCTGAGCGAATGCTCGACGGAAGCACCCACGCGACGAGTGAGGTATTCAGTTCGACGTTCGAGCCGTTGATTTCCAAAACGCCGTTTGTAATGGTGACATTCATCTCGTCACGAAAACGCGCCGTGCCGGTTCCACCGTTGCCGCCGCCGCTGCCGGAACCACCGTCGTCGCTGTCCAAACCGCTGAGATTCCCGAATTCTTCGGTCACGGTCAGGAACGCGCTCTGCAATTCCGTCGAACAGGCGACTACGGAGAACGCGAGCGAACCCATCGCCAATACTTGCCACTTCCGCATGATGCAAACTCCAATTACCACAAAAGCTATGTTCAGTCGCCCTGCCCGTAAATCAGATACGCCTCGCCAGCCCGCGCTCGCCCGCGCGGAGACGCGCTCGACGAACTAAGCAGGAGATCTTGCAGGCCGTCAGCATCCACGTCACCGGCGGCGGATAGGCCGATTGACCGATCACCCTGTTCGCCGATCGTCGCGCCGAGTTGATCGCCGCTATTGCGACCGATGAACAGCGCGCCGGGCAGCTTTTCGGTGCCGATGTCGGCGAGATTGAGCTCGCCGCGAAGATCGGGCGAACCGTAGACGAGATAGACAACGCCGCAAGTTCCGCGATCAACATCCGGCACACCGTCGAGATCCAGATCGAGGGTGACGCTTCGGTCGGGGGCGGCGATCATGATGTCGTCATTGCCGTCGCCGTCTACGTCGCCAGCCGAAGTCACGCGAGCGCCGGCGAGGTCACCTTCGGATTCGCCGATGAAAACGACGCCCAGGCCGCGATCGACGATTTGCTCGAACGCGAGGTCGGCATCGGTCTGATTGATCGCCTCACGTGTTCCGAAGAGGACGAGCGCACCGCCGCGGCGGTTATTCAGCAAAGGCGAACCGATCAGCACGTCCCCGAGGCCGTCACTGTTGAAATCGCCGGCACGATCCTGCGTCTGGCCGAGGCGCTCGCCGGGGTTTCCGACGATGCGAACGCCATCGAAGATTCGCGGCGTGGCATTACCCGACGCGCTTTGCGGCAGGCGGAGCTCGTCAAGCGAAAGTTCTCCGCCGGTTACGAGCTGCGGCACGCGACCGAAGGTGATGAAAACTTCGCCGGCACCGTTCAGGCCGAACGGATAACCAAGCAGAACGTCCTGCACACCATCGCCGTTGAAATCGTCCACCGCTGACACGTTGCCGAGGCGCCCGCCACGATCGCGACCGTAGAGCAGCACGAACGCCGATCCCAGATCGAGATCCTCATGAGACTCAGCACCATCGCACGGCGAGTCGGCGCTGTCCTCTTCGACGCGATAGCCGGGCGATGCCGGATACAGCAGCCTATTTCCGAGCTGGAAGAAACGCGCATCATGCACGATGTAGTGGTACGGCCCGTGGTGCGGCAGCCGCTCCGGATTCGGTGGATCCTGCAGGCCCGGATAGTTGAACTCGGGATTCGCCGCAGGCACGTTCGTCGCGCGCCACGGATAGAAGCCTCTGCCGGAATTGTTGTAGTAGATGGAGACCGTGCCGGCACCTGGGAACGAGGTACCTCGCGAACTTTCGAGGAGCGATGCGATACCCGGGTCACGATTGGGTGCAGCCATAATCAGGCCGTTGTATTGGAACGCACCGATCGTTTCGCCGAACGCGTCGAACGCTTCGTTGCTCGAGAATCGGCAGCCCATTTCCTCGTGCGGCAGCGTTGCCGGGTTGGAAATATATCGCCAGAAAAGGGACAAGCCGGAACCCGCAACGCCCAGCGGCGCCTTCGGACCGACGTAGCCTTGTGGGCAATTGATGTTGTTGTCGACGCGCGCGACGTGCGGCAAACTCGCGATGTTCGACAGATTCTCGACGTCGCCGCTGCCGGCAAACCCGGTCTGCGGACGCAGCGCGATACTCGACACCACAACGACCACGCCCGATCGGAAGTAGCCGTCCGAATCAAGCGGCGTTGTGGTAGACGCAACGGAATCCGTGAACGGCATGCCGAACGCGAGGTCGCGAAATCCGTCACCGTCCCAGTCACTTAGGACCGCGAAGCTGGTGATTCCGCGGCTCGGACGAATCGGGTCAACGGCTTCGTTGGGGCCGGCAAAAGCGCGCGTCCGAAACAGCGTGCTGGCGGAGTTGATGTTCGTCGATCCCGAGAAACGACTCTGCCGACCGTACACGATGTAGGCTTCGCCGACACCGGTGCGGCTGCTGTTCGAAATGTATGACGGCTTGCCGAACTGGGACACGAGCATGAAGTCGCCGAAGCCGTCTCGATCAAGGTCGCGGGCCGCCGAAATGAAGCTACCCGTGTTATCGCGCGGATTGAACCCCTCAAAAATCGCACCCTGAATCGGCGCACTCGGCAGATCGAGATCGCGCAGGTCGACCGGGCCGGCCAGTCGCGAACGCAGCCGAATCGAGCCCGGCGCGTAAATCGCCGTCGCCGCGATGCCGTCATCGACCACGGCGACGATGCGATACGTGCCCGCCGCGAACCCGCCGGTGGGCAGGTTGAACGTGAACCGATCGCCGGTCTGCTGCGAGCTTTCGCGGAGCAGGAACTCGTCACCGTTCACCACGCCATCGGGGTCGAGCAGGATGCGCACGGTGACCACGCTGTCCGGGTCGAACATCGTCCAGTCGACGTCGAAGCGCGGCGTGACCGAACTCGTGCGGTCGTAGACGAAGTTGTCACGCGGCGAATTGAAGAAGAGCTGCGTGGCCTGATTCACGATGATCTGGCCGTTGGCATAGTCGAACGTGGATACCTGATTGCGCTCTTCGAGCAGCACGCCGATGTTGTAGCGGCCGGCCGCGAGGCGCGAGGTGTCGATCAGCTCGCGCGTCTCGGTGACGGCGAGGTCGGACACCACGATTGTTTCGTTGTCGTTGTCGGGGTCGGTGTCGGGGTCGATGATGACCGAGAGCGACGAGAAGTTGGTCGTCGCCGTCGCCGACCAGTTGACCTCGACCGGTGTTCCGCCGGCGATGGCCAGATTGGTATTGGGCGAGAGCACCGTGACGCTGGCGACGGTGCCGAGGCGATTGGAATCGCCGACGCCGCCGCTGATCACCTCGAGCGGGTTGGCACCGGGGCACCCGGCCACGGAGATGATCGCCGTCGAAATTGTCGCAAGCGACGCGACTTTCACAAGCTGGTTCATGCCACACCTATTTCTCGCGGCTGTTCGGCTCGCCGCCCAGTTACTTATCGTAACGAACTCTCGAACAATCCCAGAGACAAACCCAGCAGACGACTACTCGTCATCCGTCGGCAATACGGCACCGGAACGACGGACATACGCGAACGCCTGATAACCCGAAAGCGTCGCACTCGACGGCTGAATCGTGAACGTAATGGCGTCGCCGCACTGATAGTTGATCTCGTCTTCGAGCGTGCGACCAAAGGGTTCGACTTCGATGAACGCGGCGCTTTGCTGTCCATCAGTAAGACGAACAATCGCGCCAACTGAATCCAAATCGCCCAGACGACCGAGCGTCATTCTGGCGACCGGACAGATGACGACTTCGGCGGTCTTCTCGCCGTCGAGCAGTACAACCTCGCGTTCACTGCTGAGATTGCCGTCGCCCTGCCAAGAGACGAGCGCCTCGATGGTCCGACCGGACCGATTTTCGATTTCGATAATAACGGCCGGGGCCTCGCCGGGCAGATTCGCCGCGTTATTGCCAAGCCCGAGGCTGGTCAGGAAGTCTTCACTCAGAAAGGTGCTAGGCGACACGCAACCCGATTGGGCGAGCGCGAGCATTCCGAGAGTTCCGGTCAATCGCAGCATCAGTTGATTACGTTTCACGAACAAGCTCCCGCCGCAAACCTCTAACGTCCTGGGATCACTTCGACGCGAGTAATAATGTTTCCCTCGTCGCCGGTGGCCACCTGCACGAGTCGAATCTCGATGACCGCGCCGCAACTGTAATCTCGCCCGGAGACCAGTGCCGCCGAGTCTTGCCCGATTTCGACGACCGCGTCGCCAGCACCGATCACGGCCACGGTACCGGTCGCACCGAAATTCTGATCGATCACATCGCCCGGCGCGATCACTGCGATCGGGCAGGAATACGCAAGACTGCGTGCTTCGCCCGCAGCGACCGGAACAGAATCCGTCGAAAATGAAGCCGACGGGTCGGTCGAATTCGTCGACACCGAAACAAACATCTCCGCCGGGAAATTCGTCGTGTTGTTGAAAGTCACGATCAGCCGACCCTGCGGTGAGATCACCGTATCAACGTCAACGCCAAGCCCCGTCAGCAAGTCCGGATTCACCAAGTCCGTGGCCACCGCACACCCGCCGAGCAGGGGCAGCACCGCGGCCGACAGCCATCCAATTTTCGCAAATCCGAGCCGCTTCATCGCATTTCTCCCGCATCACGGGCCGTCGCAAAACTGCTTCAGCCGCGACGGCACGAACTCACCCACGCAGCACACAACGCGAAACCGAAATTCTATCTGATCGTCGCAGGCCGCGGCGGTTTGCCGTATGCGCCCGAGCCTGCCGGTCACAACCTGTTCGGTCGCTACGTCGCCGTGCGTTGCCAGTCGCCACAGCTATTGTGCGACCGGCAGCAACTTCCACGGTGTCCCGCGAAAATTGCCCGAACCTCGCGTCCGAACTGCCGTAAATCCGTCAAATTGACGGAGTTACGTCAACCGCGCATTGCGACCCATCGCGGCCGCCGATGCTGGAATCACGACGCATGCAGTTGCGGACGGTGCCGAATTTGCTAGGCACTAGGCACTAGCCCCTAGGCACTCGTCAACGACCTAATATCGAATCACACTGTGCACCGCGATATCCCCCAACCGATCGCGCCCGCGCAGATCGATCAGTTCGATAAAAACGGCCACGCCCACAATATTCGCACCCAACTCGCGTAGCAACCCGCAGCACGCCGCCAGCGTGCCGCCGGTCGCCAGCAAATCGTCGGCAACCAAGACCCGTTGCCCCGGTTTCACCGCGTCGGCGTGAAGCTCGAGCGCGTCGGTCCCGTATTCCAATTGATACTCAAAACGTCGCTTCGCCGCCGGTAGCTTACCCGGCTTGCGAATCGGCACAAACCCCGCCGACAGCGCGTTGGCCAGAGCGGTGCCGAAAATGAACCCACGCGACTCGGCCCCGGTCACCAGATCGACATCCATCCCGCGAAACGGCTGCACCATCAACTCGACCGCCAGCGCCAGACCCGCAGGGTCGCGCAGCATCGGCGTAATGTCTTTGAAGACGATTCCGGGCTTTGGAAAGTCCGACACATCGCGGATCAATGATCGCAGCGAGTCCAGACCGCGAAACTCAGTAGAGATTGCGCCGTGACTCATGCCTGCGTTTCGTCCGGATTCGTGGGTTGATGCCGCCGGTGGTCGAAACCGCGCGGGCAAGTTCTGCTCGTCGGCGGGAATCGTAGTCGTGGGGCGGGCGGGTCGCAATATCTCGCGGACCATATTTAGCGCGCGGGGACGGCGGTTCGATGCAACAGCGGGACGGCCCCCGCGACCGTCGCAGCCGGTGCCCGTGTCGCTCCGTGTCCGTATCGCGCAAGCGATCCGAACGCGACGCGCAAGCGAGTGAATGCGAGCGCCAGCGAGCGCGAACCGAGCCCCGACCGTAAGGGAGGGGTCTCCGATCCATCCGGAACGCGACGCCCCCAAACGAGAGACGAATGCTCGAATCCAGTCTCATTCTTGTGCTCATCGGCGGCATCGCGACGATGCTCGTCCTGCACACGTTCGCCGAAACGAAGCGCGGCTGCTCGTCGATGCTCAGCTTCTACGCCAACCTGCTGGCCGACGTGCGCAGGAATCGGGCCGAACAGCATGCCGCCGACGCGGATGCCATTTAGACTGTCGCCGCAGATTAGCCCGCGTCGAATCACGGACAATCGAACGCGCGCATGATCAGCGTTGCCTCGTTCGGATCATCGAAACCGATAACGAGCGTGTCGCCGTTGAGCGTCGCGGGATGATCGGCGGCCACCGGTTCTCCGATTTCGAACGAATAATCCGCCTCGGCACGAAACCCCGGCTCATCGGGCGAGAAATTGCTGAGTACGGTCTCGGTCGTCAGCCGCACGGAGCTTTCGTCGACGATCTCGAACCGCCCGCGATCGATCGAGATCAACGGGAACTGGCGTGCGAGCCCGCCATCCACGCCGCCGACAAACTGAATTCGCTCGTACGTTCCGGCGGTTGAATCAAATCGCAGGACGTTGGTCAGCGAACCGAGTTGGCCATCGCGGCCGACGAGCACGTTGGCCCAGCATCCGGTCAGCGTCGATAGTGAATCGACGACCGTGCCCGCGTCGCTGGCCGGCCTGTCGTCGACGAGTTGCTTGAACTGGGCGGCGTTTTCGGCGGCGTACGCCGCCGTCGCGGGCAACGTCACATCGCCGGGCAGGCCGTCCAGAAAGGCGGTGACGCAGCCGGCGAGCAGGATGCAAGCACTCGGGACGGCGGCACACAGAGAGAATCGCGTCGTTTGCATGGTTTCTCCTCATCGATCAGCACGCGGTAGAAGTGACGCACAGTCGCAGAATAGTACGACATGGCAAGTGTCCGCTCACGCCAAAACGCGATTTTGTTGCGGTACCCGGACGAGCCGGCGTCATGTTGCCAGTCGATACTCCAGAACAGAGCTTGGATGCGCGGAATATCGCGTTGCGAAACACAAGCAGGCGAATACACTGACTCTATGGTTACTCGCGCGACCGTTCTTGATGGCGGTATCGTGCTTCCGCACCGGCTTGAATTGCCCGATGGCACACCGGTGCTCGTGGTTGCCGGCGATACCCAAATCGACCTACCGACCCAGGACTTACAGACGACCATTTCGCGCCTGCGAAGGTTCGCCGTACCGGTCGCGTTGCCGGATGACGCATTTTCATCAGAGAGCCTCTACGAGATCTGATGCGCGCTCACATTGATCGACACGATTGTGCTGGCGCGTTTGATCGAGGGAAACCCTGACGCATCCCGCGCCGCCGAGCGAACGCTCAAGGCGTCGCTTCGCGGCCCACAATTTGGTTTGGTCTGCGCACAAGTCATCCAAGAATTTTGGGTGGTTGCAACGCGTCCCGTTACGGCAAACGGACTTGGCTTGGAACCGGTAGCCGCGAACGAGTGTGTATCCGAGTTCTTGCGGACGTTTCTGTTTCTACCTCACCCGCCTGAACTATTTTCCAAGTGGCGAGAACTTGTGATGCGAACAGAAACGCGCGGGAAGACCGCACACGACACGAAGCTCGTCGCGTTGATGGAGCTTGTCGGCGTCGAGCGGGTCATGACGTTCAACTCGCGCGATTTTCGCCGATTTCCAAACGTTGAGGTCGTTGTCCCGCCGTAGTCGGCTCGCCGATTCCGCACCGCTTTCCCGTCGACGCCATCCAAACGTGAAATTCTGGCGGTATTCCTTACAATCACCCGCCTGAGTTTTCAGAAGGCCGATGCGCCGGGGAGAAACCGCAAATGAGCAGCAACCGTAACCCGTTCAATTCAAAAAGCTTACTGAAAACCGCCGCGGGCGACGTCACCATCTTCCGACTCGACGCGCTTGAAAAAGCCGGCCTCGGAAAAATTTCCGCCCTGCCCTATTCCATCCGCGTGCTGCTCGAAGCGGTGTTGCGAAACGTCGATGGCTTCAGCGTGCTCGAAGACCACGTAAAGGCCCTCGCAAACTGGAACCCGGCCAAGCCCGGCGATCAGGAAATCCCCTTCAAATGCGCCCGCGTCGTGCTTCAGGATTTCACCGGCGTGCCGTGCGTCGTCGATCTCGCCGCCATGCGATCGGCGATGGTCGCGCTCGGCGGCGACCCGAAGAAAATCAACCCGATCATCCCCGTCGATCTGGTCATCGATCACTCGGTGCAGGTCGATCACTACGGCTCGGCGAGTGCGCTCGACCTGAACGCCAAACTCGAATTCCACCGCAACCTCGAACGCTACGAATTCCTGCGCTGGGGCCAGAAGGCATTCAACAACTTCCGCGTCGTGCCACCCGCCACCGGCATCGTGCATCAGGTGAATCTCGAATATCTCGCGAGGTGCGTCATCCGCGAATCCGTCGGCGGCGAGAGCTTCGCCTATCCCGACACGCTCGTCGGCACCGATAGCCACACCACGATGATCAACGGCCTGGGCGTGCTCGGCTGGGGCGTCGGCGGCATCGAAGCCGAAGTCGCGATGCTCGGCCAGCCGATGTACATGCTCATGCCCGAAGTCGTCGGCTTCAAACTCACCGGCAAGCTCCGCGAAGGCTGCACCGCGACCGACCTTGTTCTGCGCGTGACAGAGATGCTCCGCCAATTCGGCGTGGTCGAAAAATTCGTCGAGTTCTACGGCGACGGCCTGGCGGCGATGCCGGTCGCCGATCGTGCCACGATCGCCAACATGGCACCCGAATATGGCGCGACGATGGGCTTCTTCCCGGTCGATGAACAGACGCTCACCTATCTGCGCATGACCAACCGCGCCGCCGACGCCGACCTGACCGAGCGGTACTGCAAGGAGCAGGGCCTCTTCCGCACCGCCGCCAGCCCGGAGCCGGTGTTTAGCGCGATGCTCGAACTCGATCTGAGCACGGTCGAGCCAAGCCTCGCCGGGCCGAAGCGCCCGCAGGATCGCGTCGCGCTCAGCCGCATGAAGTCCGCGTTCATCGAAGCCCTCAAAGCCCCAATCAAGAAGCAAGGCTTCGAGCTGAAGGACGATCAACTCAATAAGAAGGCGACGGTGAAGAACGGCCAGACCTACGACATCACGCACGGCTCGGTCGTCATCGCCGCCATCACAAGCTGCACCAACACCAGCAACCCCAGCGTCATGATCGCCGCGGGACTGGTGGCGCGCAAGGCCGTCGCCAAGGGGCTCAAAGTGAAACCCTGGGTCAAGACCAGCCTCGCCCCCGGCTCGCGCGTCGTCACCGACTATTTCGATCGTGCGGGTTTGACCAAGGATCTCGACGCGCTCGGGTTCCAAACCGTCGGCTATGGCTGCACGACCTGCGTCGGCAACAGCGGCCCGCTGCCGGACAATATTCGCGACGCGGTGCTCAGCGCCGATCTAGTCGCGTCAAGCGTGCTCAGCGGCAATCGCAACTTCGAGGGCCGCGTGAATCCGCATGTGAAGGCGAACTATCTCGCATCGCCGCCGCTGGTCGTGGCGTATGCGCTGGCGGGCACGACCGACATCGACCTCACCACCGAGCCGGTCGGCACGGGTAGCGACGGCAAGCCCGTCATGCTGCGCGATATCTGGCCGACGCAACTCGAAGTCAGCGACGCGGTGAGCAAGTTCGTCACCGCCGACAGCTTCAAATCGCAATATGCCGACGTTTTCGGCGGCAGCGATCAGTGGAAGCAGATCAAAATCACCGGCGGCGATCTCTACGAGTGGAACAGCGCGAGCACATACATTCAGAACCCGCCTTACTTCGACGGCCTGTCGCGCGAGGTGAAGCCGATCCAGCCGATTCGCGGTGCGCGGTGCCTCGTGATGGTCGGCGACAGCGTCACCACTGACCACATCAGCCCTGCGGGCGACATCGCCGAGAAATCGCCGGCGGGTGATTATCTGAAAACGCTCGGCGTGACGAAGACCGACTTCAACAGCTATGGCTCGCGCCGCGGCAACGACCGCGTAATGACCCGCGGCACGTTTGCAAACGTGCGGCTGCGCAATCTGCTCGCGCCGGGGACCGAGGGTGGCGTGACGACGTATTTGGGTAGCGACGGAGCGACGGAGCGACGAAGCGACGCAGGGGCCGGGGGGTCAAGGGGCCAAGGGGCCGAGGGTGGTGCGGGCATTCTGCCCGCCGCGGGTTCTGTGGTTTCAATCTACGACGCCGCGATGGCGTACAAGTCGTCTAACACGCCGACCGTCGTGCTCGCCGGCAAGGACTACGGCATGGGCAGTTCGCGCGACTGGGCGGCAAAGGGCACGATGCTGCTGGGCGTGCGGGCGGTGATCGCGATCAGTTTTGAACGCATCCACCGCAGCAATCTAGTCGGTATGGGCGTGTTGCCGTGCGTGTTCAAGGATGGCCAGACGCGCGAATCGCTCGGCCTGACGGGGCACGAGGTCTTCGACTTCGCCGATCTCACCGATGCGCTCAAGCCGGGGCAGGATTTAAAGGTCGTCGCGACCGACGCGGCGAGCGGAAAGAAGACTGAGTTCGCCGTGCGGTGTCGCGTCGATACGCCGGTGGAGATCGAGTACTACCGCAACGGCGGCGTGCTGCATACGGTGCTGCGCAAGATGGCGTAGCGGCGAACTGAATTGCGAGCGTGAGGCTCACCGCGTTGTAGAGCAGCCGCCCACGGCTGCGGTTCGTGGGGAAGGGAGCAGCCGGGGCCGGCTGCTCCACACGCGACAGCCGAGGGCGGCTGCTCCACAAGCGACAGCGGAGGGCCGCTGTGCTCCATTGCCGCATCAGCCCGCGCGGAGGGCGGCCTCGTCGTTGCGGCCGGCCGCCCATTTCTGCATCGCACGCTCGATGGTCGACCACTTCGCGCCGATTCGTTCGGTTAGGAACAGGTCATAGAGCGCGTCGAGTTGGCCCGCGACATCGGCGATCTGCTCAAACCGATTTTCCAGCCGCGTGCGCGCGTCAGTTTCCTCGGCCGGCGGCTCGGGCAGCGTCAGGCCGCCGATGGTCCAACGCTGCGCTTCCAGCGACAGGCGAAATTCGCCCAGCCCGCTGCCGAGCACCACTCCGGCGCGGTTCGGCGACTTTCCGATACGCAGCGCCGCCTTGGCCTCGGGCAATTCGACCGGATGATCGGCGCTGATCATCGTCGTGCCGGTCAAGCCGAAATCGCACTTTAGCCGTAGCGACTTGTCGATCATCACGGTCACGTCGTTGCCGCCGGCGATGCGTAGCGGCCCGTCGTCGGCGTCGGTGCGAAACCAGAGCCAGCTCAGAAACTCCTTGCCCAGAAAATCCTGCCCGCGATCGACGAAATCGGCTTCGTCGGGCGCGTGTCCGTCGGGCGGGTGAACGAGCTGTATTGGTTCCAGATTTTCCAGCGCTCGGCCGTTCTTGGCCGCGATCATCAGGCGACTCGCGAGCCGACCGGATGTCTCCGGCTCGATCACCACGCCGAACGTATCCGAGAAAACCGCCATCAGCCGATCGGCGACGGCGGTGCTGGTGTTGCCGAGGTAGACGTGCCGGGACGCGAGGTCGATCAATACGCCGACCGCGCCGGCGCGGCGAAATCGCCCGTCGCGCGACTCCTGCTCGGCCCGCAGAATCGCGGCCTCGCGGGCCTTCTTGCGTTCGAATTTGCTCAGAAATTCGCGTCCGCTGACCTGTAGCGCGACTTCCTCTTCCTGCCGCACGTAGCTCTTCAGGATGGCGGGCGGCACCTTCAGCTTGTCGATGCGCAGCGCGACGTGAACATAGTCGCCGAACGCGATGCGCTCCGCCGCGATCTCGGTCTCGAACAAATGGCCAGGGCCGATCCAGCCGTATTGCGTCTGATCGGTTGCGGGCGGAATGCGTCCGAACGATCGTGCGTTGAGCGCCGTCACGAACGCATCGTCCACGTCCTTGGGCATTTTTCCGGTGACGTGAAAACGCTGATATGAAACGGAGCCGGCTGCGAATCCCATGCGCGTACTCTCCCGTTCGAGCGTTGCGCGCGATGCGGCGCGACGATCGACGCGGCGAGAACGCTACGATTGCAAGCGATAAACGTCAAAGCGAGCGGGCGGCGGAAGTGCCTGTCAAAACCTGTCAGTAACGCGGCTTGTCGAGCAGTTGCAACGCGTTGCGCGATTGTGAAATTGTCATCAGTCACGCGTGAAATCGGCCGTAGCTTTGCTCAGCGGTCGGCGCAGCTCATTTGCGTTTCGAGGATTTCACTGCGGCGGCTGAGGAACGCGTCGAGGACATCGGGGTCGAAGTGCGTTCCGCGATCGGCGGCGAGCCGGGCAAAGCACTCGTCGAGCGGGATCGCGGCCTTGTACGGGCGCTTGCTGCTGAGCGCATCGAACACGTCGGCCACCGCGACGATACGACCCTCGAGCGGAATGTCGGTGCCCTTCAGCCCGAGCGGATAGCCGCTGCCGTCCCACTTTTCGTGATGCGTGAGCGCGATCGTCCGCGCGACGGCGAGCAGCTTGAATTTCGCGCCGCCAATGATCTTCGCACCCTGGTCTGCGTGCGTGCGCCAGATTCCGACTTCCTCGGCTGGGACCGGCTGCAACACTTCCTTGCCGATGACGGCGTGACGTTGCATCCAGTCGCGCTCGTCGGGCGAGAGGCGGTCGGGCTTGAGCAGGATCGAGTCGGGAATTCCGATCTTGCCGATGTCGTGCAGCGGGGCGGCATGCTCGATCAACTCGCAATGATCCGCGTCGAGATTCATGGCGCGGGCGATGATGCCGCTGTATCGGCCGACGCGCACGACGTGATTGCCCGTGTCGTTGTCGCGACACTCGGCGGCGCGGCCCAGGCAGTGCACCAGTTCGAGTTGCGTCATCGTCAGCTCGGCGGTCCGCTCGCGCACCCGCGCAGCCAATTGGTTTACGCTTTGCGCGAGCTCGTCCGTCTGCTGCTTGAGCACCAGCGCGTTGCGAACGCGGGCGAGCAGTTCGTGACTGTCGAATGGCTTGCCGAGAAAATCGGTCGCACCCGACTGCAGCGCCCGGGCCTTGGTCTCGGCATCGTGGGCAGCGGTGAGGATCAGCACCGGAACGCGGGCCAGCGCGTTGCTGGCGCGGACCATGCCGAGCAGATCGAGGCCGCTCACCTCGGGCATCATCAGGTCCATCAATATCAGGTCCGGCTGCTCGCGCTCGAATGTCGCCAGCGCCTCGGTCGATTCGGTGATCGTGGCAAACGAGGTGTAGCCCGCCATCGACAGATATTTGCGGACGAGTTTGCAGTTGATCGGCTCGTCATCGACGATCGCGATTCTTCGCGTCAACAGGGTCGCGTCGGTCGGCGGAGCGACGAGCGGCGGTGCGGTCGCCACGGGTGCTTCCATTGTCGCGGCCACGAATTGCGCCATGGCGAGAGACTCCCCTTCGGGTGTGCGGCGGTGTGGGCCGACTCCCGATGTGCATTTCGACACGAAGCACGACGAGCTTTCGTTCAGGCGGTGATCACTGGCGCGTGAAATTCCGCGCGTTGTGCGGCGTGACGTGAATTAGCGGGCGAGTCGCGTTCGTCCGATTAGATCTTGCCTGCGGAAGTGGATCGCGGTCCCTTCACTCAGACGCCGCGCGTGACTACGATCCGATTACGCACGTCACGTTTTGAGGAGTCGGATTCATGCGATTGTCATTTGCGATTTGTTTCGCGGGAGCGGCGCTGTTTCTATCGGGCTGTCAGGCTTCGCAGCCGCGCGACGCGGCGGGCGACCCAAAAGACGCTGAGCCGATCGCCACGGCCAGCGCGACGATGTATGTGAAAGGCATGAGTTGCCCGCAGTGCTCGAACAATATCGACAAGCAACTGATGCGCGTCGCGGGCGTGAAGGCGGTGACGATCGATCTGGGCACGGGCAAGGTGGTCACGCAGTTTGCCGAGTCGCCGCGACCGTCGAAGCAGCAACTGGCGTCGGCGGTGGAGAAGAGCGGGTTCACGCTGGATCGGATTGAGACGCCGTGATGCGACAGAGGCGAGTCTCACGAGCGGATTGTGCGTCTCGGGCAATGGTGCGCTGGGGGACCGGTCTCCGACCGGTCTTTCTTTGTCGCGAATGTCGAATCGAAGGAAGACCG
>JBJXFK010000353.1:0-19971 GCA_046155505.1 Phycisphaerae bacterium | reverse complement strand
TCAGGCGAAAGCTCGCCGATGCCGAATTGCCCATTGCCGTCGCCAGTAAACGTCTCCAGCCGCTCAAACGTCGCGCCTGAATACACATACGCCCGGTTGGTCTGGAAATCGCTGGCGTAGAAATCGGGCACGCCGTCGCGATTCATGTCATGCCCGCCGTTGCAGAAAAACTCACTGAAATCGACGGAGTTCGCCGGCGGCTCAATCGTCGCGAGAAGCACAAACGCACTGCCGTCATACGTGTACACATAGGCTCGCCCGCCGGCCGTCGTCCCCGCGTTTTTCGCACACACGACAATTTCGTCGCGCCCGTCAAAATCGCGATCGCCAAGAATTCCCAGAGCCGTACCGTGTTGATCGGCCGAGCTCTCGCCGTCGACCGTGCCGAGCAGCGAAAAGTCCGCGCCGGAATACACATACACCCGGCCCGCGTTGGTGCCAGCGGTGTCGTGTCGCGGCGCGCCGACGAGAAAGTCGGGTGTGCCGTCGCCATTCACGTCGCCGCCGCCGACCGAGCGATAGCCGAACTGATCGTTGGCCGCCGCGCCGTTGATGGTGCGCAGGACCGCGCCGTCAACGCCCGAGAGAATTCGCACGCTCCCGTTGGCGCCCGTCGGTTGACCAACGACGACTTCGCTCGCGCCGTCGCCGTTGAGATCGCCCACGCGATTACTCGAAAATCCGAACTGCCCGCCGGCCACAGTGCCGCTACGTGACCAGATTTCGGCGCCCGTCGCCCCAGAGTAGACGTAGACCTTACCGGAGCTGCTGCCGCCTTCGTCGCGGCCGCTCGCCGACACGATGAAATCGTTGACGTCATCGCCGTCCACATCGCCGAGATTCTTGGCTTCCCAGCCGAACAGATCGCCTGCGGCCTGACCGACCAGCGTGTGAATCGCGGTACACCCTTCGACGCATTGGGCGTAGCTCGACCGTGTTGTCGCATCGAGCGCGAGTAGTCCGAATAGGGTCACGACGGGGCTCGCTTGCAAAATCTTGTACATCGAAAACCTCTTTCTAATTAGGTGACGCGCGAGCGCGCGGGCTACGAGGGGGTGGACGGTCGAGCGGCGAGTACCCGTCCGATTCCGGTAGCGGCGCGGCGGAATGGCAAGATTATGCAAATGTAACGAGTGACGGCCAAGCGTCAGACGGAGGCGTCATCACGCCGAAACCGGTTGATCCGGCAGCTCGCGCAGAAATTCGCGAATGAGTAGGTTTTGCCGCGCGTGGTAGCCTAGGCAGGCCAGCGGACACGTCAGTCCGCCGACGCGACGCACCGTGCGACATAGCGTCCGATACCAGAAGCTGTGCGCGTCTTCGATTCGCCGCTCGACGCTCTTCTGAAACACGAGCCAAACGTCCTCGCGAAACTTCTCCGGCGTGCCGAACGATCCGCACGCCGCCGCTTCGCCGCCGCGGATCGAGGCCAGCACCTCGTCGCGCGTCGTGCCCTCGGTCAGCGTATACGTCGTGCCGACGCGATTGGTGTGGCTGTCGCTGCCGCCGACCAGCGTCTTCTCGCGGCCCTGCGTCGCGAACCAGGCGAACGCGTTGTGGGCATAGCTGCGCGTGCCGTTGATGCCCTCGAATACGTCGAATCGTTCGAGCATCGCCTCGATCTGCCACGTCTTGAGCACGCGATGCTGCTCGGTCCACGTCATGTGATTGAGCACGAATAGTTTGCCGCGCTGCCGCATGTAGTCGGTGACTTCATAAAGATTGCCGCGCAGCCGTTGAATCTCAGCGTGCTCGGCTTCGCTGATATCGAACACGTTGACGTGGACGATCGTGCCGTCCTCCGGAAATGCGACCGACACTTCTTCGGCGACAATGAAATCGGGCAGATCGCCGCGGCGATCGAGCAGGGCCTTGCACCCGTCGATCGTGTCGTGATCGGTGATCGTGACGAAATTCATCCCGCGCGACTTGGCGAGGTCGTAAATTTCCTCGGGTTCGAGCAGCGGGTGAAAGATCATCCCCGGCAAATACTTGATGGTCTCGTCCGAAAAGGTGCTGTGGCAATGCAGGTCGATGCGCGTGCCTGCCTTGCGCGTCCAGCCGCCGGCGTCCGCGTTTTGCCCGGGAATTCGCGTGATTTCGAGCGTCGGTTCGAGCATGCCATTCATGGTCCACCGCCTTCGCCCGAGAGAATCGTCGCCGCCTGTGAGGGAATTACGCTGGGCGCGCAAATTATTCGTAATAAATGACTTCGGTTCACCGCTGGCGGGGGCATGCAGCATGTTGACGCCGCTGGGGTCCATCGGGCGCGTCTCGCCGCGAATCCGTTCGATCCTTACGCCGAACGCCTTCTATTCTCGCCGAACGGCCCGGAATTGCAACCGACCGCCAACGTCCGCGTAAGATCATGGTAGCTCGTTGCCGGATCGGCACTTGGCGAGCGGGTGGAAGCCGCCAATAATTGCGGATCGGGTCCCGTCGCGGCCCGGTTCGGCGGTCAGGAGTGCGTCCGCGTGAGATTTGTCATCAGCCTTGCCTGCGTTCTCGCCTCGTTGCATGCGTCCGCGTTTGCTCAACCAACGCGTGAACAGCCCGCCGAAAACACGAATCTCGGCTGGCGCGAAAACATGCTGAATCGCATCAACCCGCGATTCTGGGAACTGCTCGAAATGTCGCAGCAGTTCGCCAACAACTGGGACGAGCAGGCCGATTACATCCAAGCTGCGGCGGAACGGGTTTTCGCGGTGAACGGCTGGAATAGCGAGGCCGACCAATTTGCACTCGAAACGATGACCGAGGTCGAGCGCATTCCGCCGTGGGACATGCAAGGCCGCGCCGACGCCGTCATGGCACGCCTTTCCGATCGCTGGCAACTGACCGAAGAGCAGGCCGAGCATTTTGAATACATGGCCATGCAGGAGGCAATGAGCTTCTTCGCCGAGAACACCGATGTAATTGTCGAGATCGCGTCTGAGGTGATCCAGACTCGTGCCAGCGGCGAAGAGTTCACAGCCGAGCAGGTCGCCCGTTTCACCGAAAAAGCCGTCCCGCTCTTTACCGCCGGCAAGCAGCGATTCGAGCAGAAGAAGTCGGAGTTCCTCGAAACGCTGACGCCCGAACAGCGTGAGCTGGCGAAAGCGGACATTGAGGCAGCGGACAATCGCGTCAAAAAGGTCGAAAAGCTCGGCAAAGACTGGGTCGCCGGCGTCTTTCCGCAGCGGCAACTGGCCCTCGACAGCATCGCCGCCGAAAAAGCTGCCAAGGCCGCCGAGCAACCCATCGACCCCGCGACCGGTCAGCCGATTCAGCCCGCAGCTGGCGGCGGGGCGGGCAAGCCGGAGGTGGGGGCCGACGGTCAACCCGTCGATCCCGCGACCGCCCAAAACGCGGCCCTCGCCGGCGATCAGCAGCCAGCCAGCGCCAAGCGTGCCAGCGCCGCCAAGGCCAACGCGCAGCCGACCGACCCGTGGGCCGCGTACACGCGCGACTTCATTCGGCGTTTCGCGCTGTCGAGCGACCAGGAGCAGCGTGCGTGGCTGCTCTACGGACAAACGCTTGATCGGGCACATCGACTCATCAACTCGCGTGCCAAGCCCGGCGATCCGGAAGCGTCCGCCGCGCTGAACACAGCCCTCGGCGGCAACACCAACGAGAAACAGCGCAAACAGCTCGACTCGATCTTCGACTCGCTGAAGTCGCGGCTCGATCGCCTCCCGACCCGTGCCCAACGCGACAAGGCCGCGCCCGCTGCGAAGGCCGATGCGCCAAAACCGTCGGCAAAACCGTCGGCAAAACCGTAGGGTGGGCACCGCCCACCAATCGCGGGATATGCAGGAAAATGTCGGCGGAGTTCTGGGAGTCGCCGGGTGGGCACCGCCCGCCAATCGCGGGATACGCAGGCACGCGCGAATTGGTGGGCGATGCCCACCCTTCGCGCTCGTCGTCGGGCCACCCGCGACGCAACTTCATCTTGTATTCAATTTACCCACCCCATACCATTACTGGTGTTCGGCGAACCCGTTTCACGATCGCAAACCGAGGAACCTACATGCCCACGCCCGGCGCATCCGACAATATCGCGGCATCGCTCAACCGCCTCCACCAGGGCGACTGCATCGCCGGGATGGCCGCGCTACCCGAGGGCTCCGTCGACCTCGCCTTCGCCGATCCGCCGTTCAACATCGGCTACGACTACGACGAATACGACGACCGCCGCAAGGCCGACGAGTATCTCGCGTGGTCCAAACAGTGGATCGCCGGCGTGCAGCGCGTCCTCAAGCCCACCGGCACATTCTGGCTCGCCATCGGCGACGAATACGCCGCCGAACTCAAAGTCATGTGTACCCGCGAGCTCGGCCTCACCTGCCGTAGCTGGGTGATCTGGTTCTACACCTTCGGCGTCCACTGCAAATACAAATTCACCCGCAGCCACGCGCACATCTTCCAATTCGTCAAGGACGCGAAGAACTTCACGTTCAACATCGACGACATCCGCGTGCCGTCGGCTCGCCAGCTCGTCTATGGCGACAAGCGCGCCGACGCGAAGGGTCGTACGCCCGACGACACCTGGATGATCCCGCCTGAAACGCCCATGTTCGACGGCTTCATCGTCCGCCCGCAGGACATCCCTCACCACTTCTCGTCCGATCGCGATACGTGGTTCTACTCGCGCGTCGCCGGCACGTTCGGCGAACGCCGCGGCTGGCATGGCTGCCAGATGCCCGAGCAACTTCTCGGCCGCATCATCAAGGCCAGCTCCAACCCCGGCGACGTTGTGCTAGACCCCTTCGGCGGCAGCGGCACGACGCTCGCCGTGGCAAAGAAACTCGGCCGCCAGTTCCTCGGATTCGAACTCTCCGAGGAATACGCCAAGCGCATCAACGAGCGGCTCGAAGGCATCAATCCCGGCGACCCGCTCGTCGGGCCCGAGAACTCAGCCCTCAGTGCACCGAAAACCGGCCACGGGCGCACGCTCGAAGAAGTCAACGAACGCAAGCAAATCGAAAGCGAGCGCAACGGCCAAGCTGAGCGCGCGCCCACCGCGCGCCGCCCACGCACACGGCGCGCCATCTCGACCACCAGCGACGAGCTATTCGCCGCCGTCCCCGAGCCGCAGCGTGTCCGTGCCTGATCCCTACGCACCACACGAGCGTCGCCCGATCGCCGCCCGCGAAACACGCTGGGCGTCGGCGATCGCCGCGCGCCTCGCCAACGCGCGCATCACGGCAAACACCATCTCCATCGCTGGGATGGTCACCGGCCTTGCGGCAGGGGCAGCGCTCATGCTCACCACCGCGTTCCCACAATTCGCGCGCATCCTCTGGCCCATCGCCGCTTTACTGATTCAAACGCGCCTGCTCGCCAACCTCTTCGACGGCATGGTCGCCATACGCTCGCAGACCGCCAGCCGCGTCGGCGAGCTCTACAACGAAGTCCCTGATCGCGTCTCCGACACCGCCGTCCTCGTCGGCCTCGGCTACGCCCTCGGCGGCAACCCGCTACTCGGCTGGATCGCCGCTCTCGCCGCCATGCTCACCGCATACATCCGCACGGCCGGCAAGTCCGCAGGCGCTCCGCACGACTATTGCGGCCCGATGGCCAAGCAACACCGGATGGCCCTCGTTACCGCCCTCTGTCTCTGGCTGACCGTCTCGCCCACATGGCTGCACGCGCTCGCGCTCGGCACCACCTCAATATCGCTGGTTGCACTCACGCTCCTCGTTATCATCGCTGGCAGTTTGCTCACCGCGATGCGTCGCCTCTCCCGCATCGCCACGCAACTGCAACGAGGGCCGTGATGTTCGCACGATTCACCGACTGGCAAAACGCGTTCGCCCATCCGGTCACGCTCTGGGCCACGCTGCTCGTCGCATCAATCCTCACGCTCGCACCAGTTGCCATCTTCATCCTCGGCAAACTCGGCAAGCTCGACGAAAAACACCGCACCGAACTCCGCGCACGCTATCTCTCCTGGCTCGTCATGGCCCCGATACTGCTCCTGCCGATCCTGCTCGGCCCCGGCTGGACCATTCTCGGCGTGCTGCTGCTCTCGATCGCGTGTTATCGCGAATTCGCCCGCGCTACGGGCGTCTTCCGCCATCGCCTGATCAGCTTTGTCGTTGTCTGCGGCATTCTGCTCGTGAACTTCGCCGCCTTCGACCACTGGTACGAATTCTTCGTCGCGCTCTTTCCGCTGGTCACCGCGCTCATCGCCTGTGTCGGCATCCTCGCCGACCAGCCCAAAGGCTACGTACAGCGCGTCGCCCTCGGCACCTTCGGCTTCATGCTCTTCGGCTGCGCGATGGGTCACCTCGCGTACTTCGCAAACGACACGCACTATCGCGCGATCCTGATTCTCATCATCGTCGCCGTCGAACTCAACGACGTATTTGCCTACATCGTCGGCAAGAGCATCGGCGGGCCGAAACTCTCGCCAAACACCAGCCCCGGCAAGTCCATCGCCGGCTCGCTCGGTGCCGTCGTGCTGACGACCACACTCGCCGCGACGCTCGCCCACTTCGTCTTTCAAAACACGCCGCTCGACATGCCGCTGCGCCTGATCGTGCTCGGCTTGATCATCAGCGTTGTCGGCCAGCTTGGCGACCTCATGCTCTCATCCATCAAACGCGACATCGGCGTCAAAGACCTGGGCACGATCATTCCCGGCCACGGCGGCCTGCTTGACCGCTTCGACAGCATCATCCTCGTCGCCCCAGCGGTCTTTCACTACGTCGGTTACTTTGTCGGCATCGGCAACGACCAACCCCAGCGCATCATCACCGGCGGCTAGTCGACGCGGAGCGCAGATTGTGGAAGACTGGAAACTCGAACCCGCACGCGACCTCGGCCTATCCGCCGCCGACCGCTACAAAAGCCTGCGCCGCGAAGCCGGTCTCGGCGAGCTGCTTCTCCAAGCCGCATGGTGGACGCTCATCCGCGGCTATCTGCTCGCCTATCACCGCTTCCGCGTCATCGGCCGCGCGAACATCCCGCCGCAGCCGCCGTTCATTCTGATCGCCAACCACACCAGCCACCTCGACGCACTCTGCCTCGCTGCATCGCTGCCGTGGCGTCTTCGCCAACGCGTCTTCCCCGTCGCCGCCGGCGACACCTTCTTCCACACCGACCGCGCCGCCCGCTTCAGCGCCGTCGCCCTCAACGCCCTGCCCATGTGGCGTCACAACTGCGGCCGCCACGCCCTGCGCGAGCTGCGCGAACGCATGATCGCCGAGCCGTGTAGCCTGATCCTCTTCCCCGAGGGCACGCGCAGCCGCGACGGCGCGCTCGGCGAATTCAAACCCGGCCTCGGCATGCTCGTCGCCGCGTCGCCCGTGCCGGTCGTCCCCTGTCACATCGACGGTGCGTTCCGCGCCTACCCGCCCGGCGCAAGCCGACCCAAGCCGACCACCATCACCATCCGCATCGGCTCGCCGCTCCACTTCGACGACACGCCGGCCACCCGCGACGGCTGGGAACACGTCACCGCCACCGCAAGAAGCGCCGTCACCACCCTGCGCGATGGACTTCCTCGCACGTCTTGATGGGCTGCGGGTGTCTCCGGCCGCGAGCTTTGTCCGAAAGTGGCCACCGCAAACGAGCGACCTAGCCAAATCCGCTAACGCCCGCGAATCTCCGAGCGTCGATCGCCCCAATCGCCGCGTGCAGACCTTGCGACGCCTACGCTACGCAAGAAGGGGGCCACTATGTGCCAATCCAATTTCCCTCCGTCGCTCCGTCGCTTCGTCGCTTCTTCCCCCCTTGTTCCCTCGTTCGGTTGTCCCCTTGTCCCCTTGTTCCGTTGTTCCTTTGTTCCGTTGTTCCCTTGTTCACTTGTCCCCCGGAAAGGGGCGATAACCAAGGTGGTCAACGAGAGGGGGGCGCGTGAACACCTTGGTCGATTTCTCGAAGAAAACAGCAAGGTGCGCTGCTCACGCAGCGACCATCATCGCCCAAATGGGTCGATAACTAAGGTTGCCAACGAGAGGGGGGAACTTGGCATCCTTTGTCGAAACCTCGAACGATTTCCAGGCCTCCCCACCCGACGACACGCACCTCACTCAATCGTCCGCCGCCGACTGGACGCCGACACCCTCGTCCGACGAAAATGCCCCCTATGCCCATCCACCCAACCGCCATCGTCGAACGCTCTGCCGAGATCGACCCGACCGCCGACATCGGCCCCTATGCCGTCGTCGAGACCGGCGTCAAGATCGGAGCCGCCTGCAAACTCTGGCACCACGCATTCGTCGCCACCGGCACCACGCTCGGCGAGCGCGTCCAAATCCATCCCTTCGCCGTCGTCGGCCACCCGCCGCAGGATCTCGCGTGGAAAGGCGAGCCCAGCTACACCCGCATCGGCGACGACACGATCATTCGCGAGCACGCAACCGTCCATCGCGGAACGATGCCCGAATCGGTCACGACCGTTGGCAAGAAATGCTTCCTGATGTCCACCGCGCACGTCGGCCACAATTGCACCGTCGACGACGAAGTGATTTTCGCCAACGCCGCGATCCTCGGCGGACATGTGCGCGTCGGGCGCAAGGCGTTCATTAGTGCCGCCGCGATCGTGCACCAATTCTGCCGCATCGGCGAATTCGCCATGCTCGGCGGCGTGACGCGCATTCCGACCGACGTGCCGCCCTTCGCGATGGTCATGCCCGGCGGCGTCGTGGGGCTGAACGTGGTCGGCCTGCGCCGCAACGGCTTTTCGCCCGCCGAGCGTGCCGAGCTGCGCGTGATTTACAAGATGATCTATCGTTCGAAGCGCTCGACCCGAGACGCTATCGCCGACGCGGCAAAGCTCGTGCAGACGCCGGCGGGCAAGCGATTCGTCGAGTTCCTGCAAGAACCGGCCAAGCGCCCGCTGATGCGCTACTACGGCGGACGCGACGGCGCACCGATCGACGCTGATTAGGACGCCGCTGTCGCACAACAGTCGGATCCGCGCGTTCACTCAAATAGCCGCGGCTGTTTCTGATCGTCGGCCGTCGAGCGAAACTCGCCGTCGGCCAACTCGGTGATCACGCGCGTTCCAGGTTTCAGCACGCGCGTCGATCGCAGCACCTCGCGCGTCCGCGCATCGCGCGTAATGCTGTAGCCGCGTTGCAGTGTGCGCTTGGGGTCACATGCCTGTGCCGCGCGAAGCGATGCATCGAGCCGTGCGCGAGCGGTAGCAATCGCGCGGGCCGCGGCGAGCCGCATTCGCGAGTCGGCCTGACGCAGATGTTCCTCGCTGCGACCGATTCGGCCGAGCGGAAGCGCATGCTCGGTGCGCGCACTCGTGCGCAGCAGGCGCTGCTGCGCACGCGTGATCGTGCGCGTCATTCCGGCGAGCAGCCGTGCGCTGCGATTGTCGAGCCGCTGCGACAGACGCGCGAACTGTGCCCCCGCCGCGAATCGCAGCATCACCAACTCGGCCCGGCTCAGCCGAGTGCGCACGTCACCGAATCGCGCGCCGATCGCGAGCGCCAGGCGGTGTGCGAGTTCGTCGAGCCGCTGCGCACGTTCATTGACGCGCGACATGGGCCGTGCGATTCCGTCATATGCCACGACCCGCGCCAACGCGTGCCGCGCCACATCAAGCGTATTGGTCGCACTGCGTGTCGCGCGGTGCGATGCGCGCTGTATCGCCACGGCGAGTTCGCGCGAATCGGGCGTCACAAGCTCGGCCGCCGCAGTCGGCGTCGCAGCGCGAACATCGGCTACAAAGTCGCTGATCGTCACGTCCACTTCATGCCCGACAGCCGAGACGATCGGCACGCGGCTGGCCGCGATCGCACGCGCAACGACCTCTTCGTTGAAGCACCAGAGATCCTCGGTCGATCCGCCGCCGCGACCGACGATGGCGACATCGATACCGCCAAGCTGCTCGGCTGACGAGTTCATCAGGCCGATCGCCGTAGCAATTTCGGCGGCGCTGCCTTCGCCCTGAACGCGCGTCGGAAAGACGAAAACCTCGACACCCGCAAAGCGGCGTGCGATCGTGCGCAGAATGTCGCGCAGCGCCGCACCGTTCGGGCTGGTGACGACGGCGATTCGCTCGGGGATTCGCGGCAATGGCTTTTTGCGCCGCGCATCGAATAGTCCCTCGCGTTCGAGCTTCTCGCGCAGTTGTCGGAACGCGATCTCGAGCGCGCCGACGCCGCGCGGCTCAATACGGCGAACGATGAGCTGGTATGTGCCGCGGGCCGCGTAGACTTCGAGTCCGCCCGTCGCTACGACCTGCATCCCCGGCTCGGGCGTGAATTTCAGCTTGGCCGCCGCACTGCGCCACATGACCGCACGCAGCTCGGCCTGTGCGTCTTTCAGGGTGAAATAGATGTGTCCACTCGATGGCCGCGACAGATCGCCGATTTCGGCCACGACGTGCAGCGTCGCGGGCAGGTGCCGCGTGATCGCGCCGCTGACGAGGTTGTTGACCTGAATCGGCGACAGCAGTTCGCCCGTGTCGGCCCGCTCGACGGGCGGCACGCGAACGCGGGTCGGGTCAAAGGTCGGTCGCTCGGCCATAAGCGGAATGGTATGGCGAAGGCGGAGCGGTTGCGGCCGTCTGCCGCCGCTTTGCGAGTGCTGCGATCGACCCGGAAACTCGTCAACGACGATCGTCGTGAATCGCAGGTTTTCGTGAACGCGGTTGAAGCGTGTGAACTTCGGGGCGAGATCGTCGGCTTGATCGTCGCGTACGAAAACAAGTCGACGCGAACGGCGTGGCGCGCGCGCATCCGGTTGTTGGATTTTGCCCGATTGCGAGTAACAGACACGCCGATCGGCGCACGGGCAGCGCGTTGCGCTTCCGTGACAGTTTGTTCACAAATTGGACGTGTGTTGCGCTACATTGGCGATCTCGGTAAACCCATGTCGGCAAAAGGGGATGCGAGAAGTGGCCAATGTTTGGAAATGAATCCGAGTTCGATTTGCCCGGGGCACTTTTTCGGGCTATATTTAGGTTTTGCGAAGCACGCAGTCCGGCGGTAGCGGGCAGCGAGGAAGCGTTTGCAACTCGACCGACGAGCGGCCCTCTTTTCCAGCAGACACCAATGGATAAGTCTCTGAAAGACAGGGTGTTATCGTCGCTTGACATTGTCGAGATCGTCGGCGAATCCGTCTCCCTCAAACGAAAAGGGAAGGATTTTGTCGGCCTTTGCCCGTTTCATCCCGATCACACACCGTCCATGGGTGTTAGCCCCACCAAACAAATTTTCAAATGCTGGTCGTGCGGCGCCGCGGGCGATGCGATCAAGTTCGTCATGCTGAAGCAGCGGGTCGGCTTTCGAGATGCGCTCGAGCAACTCGCGAGGCGACTCGGCATCGAATTCAGGCGCGAGGCTGTCGATCCCATCGCTTCGGCGCAGCGTGATGAGCTTCGCCGCGTGATGACGTGGGCGCGACAGTATTTCCGGCGGAATCTGATTGAGGGCGATCTGGGTGCGTCGGCGCTTGATTACGCCCGTCGGCGCGGCCTGACGGACGAGACGATGGAGACGTTTCAGATCGGCTTTGCGCCCGAGAGCTGGGATATGTTGACCACGACGGCGCAGCGCACGGGCATCAGCCCGGAGATGCTGGACCAAGCCGGCCTGGTGGCGAAAAACATCGAGAAAAACCGCGTCTATGACAGGTTTCGCAATCGGCTGATTTTTCCGATCTGTGATCCGCAGGGACGGGTTGTCGCCTTCGGCGGACGGGCGTTGGGAGACGACCCGGCGAAGTATCTGAACTCGCCCGAGACGCCGCTGTTCAGCAAGTCGCGGATTTTGTACGCGATGGACGTGGCCCGGCCGGCGATGGAGAAATCGCGCGAGGCGATTGTCTGCGAGGGCTACATGGACGCGGTGATGCTGCACCAGGGCGGCTTCACCAACGCGGTCGCGGTCCTCGGCACCGCGATGTCTGATATTCACGCCAAGGCACTGACGCAAGTGGCGGATCGCATCTACATGTGCTTTGACAATGATGACGCGGGGCGACGGGCGGCTGACCGGGCGGTGGAGGCGGCGCTAGTCCATAAGGCCGATGTCCGCGTTGTAACAATGGTGGATGGGAAAGACCCGGCTGACTGCATTATGGGCGCGGGTCCAAATGCGTTTAAGTCTTTGTTGTCAACGGCGATAGGCGCGCTAGAATTCAAGTGGACCGCGACGCTGAAGAGCTTTGAAAACGGTTCGTCGCGCGGCAAACGCGACGCGGTGGAACGGTTCCTCAGCTTCGTGGCCAAGGTGAGTGTTGCGGGCGGGATCGACCCGCTGGAACAGGGATTGATTATCGGTCGTTTGGCCGAGTTGCTGGCGATGCCGGCGCGGAGCGTGCAGGAACTGCTCGACCGGGCGCGGTCGAATGAACGCCGCCCGAGTGCCAGCGCGAACGCGAGCGAAGTGGTTGACGCGGCGTCGGCGTATGACGAGGCGATTCGCGGGCTTGCGCCGGGTTTGGTGGTTGTCGCCGAGGAATTGCTGGGGTTGGTGCTCGCGGAGCCAGCGGTTTTTGAACGCATGCGCGGCGGGCTGGAAAGCGTGGCGGAACGCTGCGAGACGTGGGGTCGGCTGCTGGGCGTGATGGAACGATTGTGGGAAAACGAGGGTCAGTTTGCTCGTGAAGAAGTGATCGCGGCCTGTGACGACGAAACGCTATGCGACCTCGTCAACCGCGCCTCTGAACGCGTCGGCAAGACCCCGGCAACGGACGAACGATGCGAGGCGGCGTCGGATGCGCTGCATCGCGAATTGGAAATGATGCGCGGCGAAGGGCTGCGCGACAGTCTTGGGAACAAAAGCTCCGCCGGCGAGCAGGCGAATGCCGATTTTCGCTCATTTCTTGAAGTGATGAGCAAGCGGCAGGACGTGCTTGGGGCCGAGCATCGATGGAATGCGGCGACGGCTTCGTCGTGATGTTGGAGATCAACATCACTCGCGACGGATACAGGTGCGGCAGGAAGCCGACATTTCGAATTTTGTCGCGATCGAGGGTTGGTTGTCGCGTATGAGTGTTGGGTTGAATCGAAGGATGCCGACGGCGCAGCGCGCGTCGGCAAGATGTCCGGCAAGCGGCCCGACACGAGGGAGGCTGTGCGATGGCGAGCACACCAGTAAATGCGTCGATTGAACTGGATCCGATTGATCAGGTCGTTACCGAGCTGATCGAGAAGGGTCGTGTTCGTGGTTATCTGACGTGGGAAGAGTTGAACGAGAATCTGCCCGATGAGGCGATCTCTCCCGAAAAGCTCGAAAACGTCCTCAACCGTATCGATCTGTCGCAGATCCGCATGATTGACGAGATCGAGGCGGACAAGCTGCGCGAAACCGATCGCAAGCCGAAGGCCTCGCTGGAAGGCGGCGAGAGTCTCGACGACGTGACCGATGCCGACCTGGCCGAGGCCAGCGCGCGGCGGATCGATGATCCCGTGCGCATGTACCTGACGCAGATGGGCGAAATCCCACTGCTGACGCGCGAAGAGGAAATTTCGCTCGCCAAGAAGATCGAACTCACCCGCATGGCGTTCCGCCGGAAGGTGCTTGAGAACGATTTCTGCATGCAACAAGCGGTGGACATGATGCAGTCGGTGGCCGACGGGCGCATCCCGTTCGACCGCACGATGAAGATCTCGACCGCCGAGAGCATGGGTAAGAACACGATCATGAAGCGCCTGCCGGCCAATTTGGCGACGGTGCGCAAATTGCTCGAATTGAACCAGGCCGATTGGAACCTGATTCGCGATCACAAGACATCGCAGGCGGCCCGCAAGACCGCAGCCGACCGCATTCAGCAGCGTCGTCGTCGCGCGGTCACGCTTCTCGAAGAGTTGCCGTTGCGCACGAGCCGAATCACGCCGCTGAAGCGCAAGATCGAGGCGATGATCGGCAAGATGGAGTTCTTGTCGACCGAGACGCGATTGCGTGCGAAGCTGATGCCGCCGGACGAACTTGAGGCCATGAAGGAAGAACTTCAGGGCATGATCGATCTGGTGACCGAGTTGCCCGAGGATCTGCGCTTCCGCGTGGACAACGCGCACAAGGTCTTCAAGGAATATGAAGAGGCCAAGCGGCATCTGGCCGACGGCAACTTGCGGCTGGTCGTGTCGATCGCGAAGAAGTATCGCAATCGCGGCTTGTCGTTCCTCGACATCATTCAGGAAGGCAATACGGGCCTAATGCGCGCGGTGGATAAGTACGAGTATCGCCGCGGCTACAAGTTCAGCACATACGCGACGTGGTGGATTCGCCAGGCGATCACGCGCGCGATTGCCGATCATGCACGGACGATCCGCATTCCGGTACACATGATCGAGACGATGAGCAAGCTGCGCAACATCAGCAAGAAGCTGCTCCAGGATCTCGGCCGCGAGCCGACGATCGAGGAAATTGCCGACATCGCCAAGATGCCGGTGAGCGAGGCGCGGCGCGTGATGAAGATCAGCCGGCATCCGATTTCGCTCGATCGTCCGGTGGGCGAGAGCGAGGACAGCTATTTCGGCGACTTCATCGAAGACGAGAAGGCCGAAAGCCCGGTGATGACGGCGACGGGCGAGATGTTGAAGGATCGCATCGAGGCGGTGCTGAAGACGCTGACGTATCGTGAGCGCGAGATCATCAAGCTGCGTTACGGCATCGGCGATGGGTATACCTACACGCTGGAAGAAGTGGGCAAGATCTTCAAGGTGACGCGTGAGCGCGTGCGGCAGGTGGAAGCCAAGGCGATTCGCAAATTGCAGCATCCGGTGCGGGCGCGGAAGCTTGAGGGGTTTCTCGATAAGTTGCGGACGTAGCAGCGCCCGATTTGCCGCGTGGATTTCTGAGCAGCCGTGAACCGCGAACAGAGTCCGCACGAATGTCGCAACGGCGTTCGTGCGGACTCTGTTCGACTATCACCGGTCGATGACCACGTTGCAAGATAAAGATGTGTGCACAGAAAAACCTCATTAGCGGCCAGCCGTTCGGCGTTGCGCGTAACGAGGTGTGCCATCCGCTCTGGCTAATCGCAGACGGGGCCGTCGTGCTGGGTCGGTCGCCAATCGCTGTCGTACTTATCGGAGCGCGAGACGCTACGCGACGCACTCTGCGCTCCAACGTAGGGTTCTATTGCGCCGGATCGAGCGATGGGGCGGGTACAATATCCTCCCGTACGACTGAGTTCACATTCTGGCGGCAAACGTCTCTTGCGGCCTGCCGTGGAGTTACGCGATGCGCCCAAACGTACTTTTCGGTGCAGTGACGTCGTTACTTGCGATTTTGACGGCCGCACTCCCGTCGGCCGCTTCGGCCCAGAATTGCGTCCCGGAATGGCAACCGTTCGACGACTTGACGTCGTCATACCGCGGTGTCAACGGAGCGGCAGGAGTCACGATTTTGTGGGACCGCGACGGTTCCGGCCCCGAATCGTCCCAACTGGTTGTCGCGGGCCAGTTCTCTGTCGCTGGCGGCGCGATTTCGCGAAACATCGCGCTGTTCGATCCGCATTCGGGCGAGTGGTCAGCGCTCGGTACCGGGCTCGGTGACGATGAAACCACCTTCGTCGGTGCCGTCGCCGTAACACACGATGGGAAACTGGTCGCCGGCGGCCGTTTTACCTCGGCTGGAGGCGTCACACTCAACAGAATCGCACAGTGGAACGGAACCGCATGGACATCGCTCGCAAGTGGCGTGTCCGGCCCCGTCCATTCGATCGTCGTACTTCCGAACGGTGACCTGGTCGCCGGCGGCGCATTTCAGCGAGCGAGCGGAGTTACGGTCAATCGCGTCGCGAGATGGAATGGCACATCCTGGTCGGCGCTCGGCTCAGGAATCAATGGGAACGCGAACGCGGTTACCACGTTGGGCGGCGACTTGATTGTCGCCGGCGAGTTCACCATCGCTGGCGGTGTGCCTGCCGCGCGTATCGCACGATGGACTGGCTCGGGCTGGGCAGCGCTCGGCTCGGGACTCAATGCAGCCGTGTCCGCGCTCTACACGACGCCAAGCGGCGATCTTGTGGCAATGGGTGCGTTCACGGCTGCGGACGGCGCGCCCGCGAACAGAATTGCACGGTGGAACGGTACGCAGTGGTCGGCATTTGGCTCCGGCACGAACGGTCCGGTTTACGCGGCAATCTCAAACGTTGACGGAAGCCTTACCGCTGGCGGCCAGTTCTCCAGCGCCGGCGGCGTGCCGGCAAGCAATCTCGCAACGTGGACGGGAACCGCATGGGTGCCGTTTCAGGCCGGAACCGATGCAGACGTTTATTCGCTCACGCGTCTGGGCAGCGGCGACTTGATCGTCGGCGGACAGTTCGTCAGAGCGGGCGGCGTTGTGGCACACTCGATCGCACGGGTGAGCGGATCGAGTTGGACCGCGCTCGGTTCGGGGCTGAGCGACTGGGTTATCGCAATCCGGGTCGGTACGAATCACGACGTGTTCGTCGGTGGAATTTTCTCGGCACTCGGTCAGCTTCAGACAAACGCCGTTGCACGGTGGAGCGAAGGAGTGTGGTCGGGACTTGGCAGCGGTCTCGTCGGCACGGGATTCCCTTCAGCTGAGGGAATGGCAGAGTCCACGAACGGCGACATGATCATCGGCGGACGATTCTCCGGGGCTGGCGGAGCTCCAGCGACGAACATCGCAAGCTGGAGCGACTCCACTTTTGGCGCTTTGGGACAGGGCACTCTCGGGACTGTCTTCGAGGTCGCCGTATTGGCGGATGGAAATATCATTGCTGGCGGGTCATTCGGTTCGGCCGGCGGAATCGCTGCCAGCAACATCGCGGGGTGGGATGGTGCGAACTGGTTCGCGATCGGCCAAGGGACTGACGGAATTGTGCGCAGCATCGTTTCGTCGAGTGGCTCCGCGTTTGTCGCAGGCGGCGATTTTGTGCATGCGGGCAACGTCGAGGTGAATGGAATTGCCCGCTGGAGCGGATCGGCGTGGTCGCCGTGCGGCTTGGGTGTCGCGGGCGGCGCTGCTTTGGTTTCAGCGGTTCTCATGCTGCCCAACAATGATGTCATTGCCGCGGGCGATTTTACAACCGCCGGCGGCATTGCTGCGCGGAGTATCGCCCGTTGGGACGGAACGAATTGGTCGCCTCTCGGCGCGGGTATCGATGGGATTGTCATGTCCTTGGCCCTACTCGATGACGGCGACTTGATTGCGGGCGGTAGTTTTGCGACCGCCGGCGGCGGTGCCGCACGAAACATTGCGAGATGGGACGGGGTTGGTTGGAGCCCGGTCGGAGCTGGGACGGACGACGTCGTGCTCGCGCTCGCGGTGGATTCGACGGGCGATTTGCTCGTTGGCGGAATCTTCAACATCGCGGGAGACCGAGTTGCGCCGCATTTGGCACGATATGGTTGCGTGGCCGTGCCATGCCCGGGAGACGTCGACGTGGACGACGACGTAGACCTCGTCGATCTGGCGACGCTGCTCACCCATTTCGGCACACCGTCCGGCGCAGATCGCGCGGATGGCGATGTGGATGGCGACGACGATGTTGACTTGGCGGACCTCGCTGTGCTTCTCGGCAACTTTGGAATCGCGTGCTGAATCGCCACGTGGTCCGCAGTCGATCCGGGTGATGCGGGGGTTCTATCACGAAGGCTGCGCGATGACGAGTCTGCGCGCTCGCGTTGCGCGTCGGCGCGGAATTGGCGCGCAATCGGACGAGATCGGAAACGGATTCCTGCGCGCCGCCTGAGCGCGCTACTGGTCGAAGCGAAGTCGCGGGGCACGCTGAGATCGCTCGAAGGGCGCGCGCGGTGGATCGGGTGATCGAATGTTTGACCGAGCCATCCTCATTCGGAATCGCTCGGCGTCATTTTCGCCGGCCCTGCGCATTTCCTCGCATTCGTTCAATCCGGGCAGCTTCAGGATTCGATCAACGCATTTTGGCGGAAGTCCGCAAGCCGAGAATGGTCGGCACGGCCGATTGCCGCAATCGAAGGGTCGTGGCGAACTCTGTGCGGGCGATCGCTATGGCGGGCCGTCGCGGGCCGCCACGGGCCGGCGGCAGAATTCGATTGCATGTAAGTTCGGCGCACGGTATGGTTATTGCTTATATAACCCTCTGGAGTGCGCTGCCTGGCGTCGCGGTCGAAGAGGCTGCGGCGTGGGGGGATCACTCCTGCGGGCAGGGCACGAGTCGAACTGGGCCGAGATCGCGCGGCCGCGTGTTGAGTCTTGGGCGCGATCGAATGGAGTCAAGCCATGTGTACACATCTTCGCACATGTCGTCGCGCGTTCACACTGATCGAGTTGCTGGTGGTGGTCGCGATCATCGCGCTGCTGATTTCGATTCTGTTGCCGTCGCTGGCTAAGGCGCGGGAGCAGGCGAAATCCGCGAAGTGCCTCGCAAATCTCAACCAGTACGGCAAGGCCATCATCGCTTACTCGATCGTCGAGAAGGACATCCTGCCCGGCCGCGCGCATCCGGCGGTATACAAAACGCAAACGGTCGAGTATTTGATGAACAACCCGATCCAGTCGCTGTCGGGAGATACGGCGCGCTGGTACGCGAGCCGACAAATCAACAACATCGTTCGTCGCTTTCTCGGCGAGAGTGACCAGACGAGCAGCTCGGCGACGGATCAGCTCAGCACATGTCCGACTGGTGAATCGATCAACCCGCCATCAAACTTCCAACTTGGCACGAATCCGGTCCACCCGACGTATTACACCATCAACAACAACGGAACGCAGCTTGCGGACGCGCCTTCTGCGGTCGGCAACGTGCGCGTGACCGATCCGCAGTATTACTTTGGGTACTCGGCACCGTCAGCGAGTCCGTCGGGCGCGGACGCCGCGGCAATGGCGAAGAACCCGCCACGCCCGCTGACGAAAGTGAACAAGCCGGCGCAAGAGTGGGCGATGGCCGATGCATGGTGGCGCGATCGATCCGGCGGTCCGGCCGAACTGCAGCAAGAGGGCACCTATCAGGTTGAGTGGTCTGGCCTGTCGCTGCCGAATTTTCCCGTCCACGGCGGAATTGCCGAGCCGTTCACTCCCGTTGCGTCGACCGAGCGCCGCAACGACTCCGCACGAATTCGCGGCATGCAGCAGGACGGTACCACGAACACGCTGTTTTTCGACAGCCACGCCTCGGCCGTGCGATCGAAGACGTTCGTATTCAATAACTTTACCTTGCTGTACGGATTCCCTGGCACGGTCAATCCGGGGTTCTACAATCCCAGTACGCCAGACACGCACCCGTTGAAGGCCGGCGGATTCTGGCGGTAGGGTTCGGCTCTCCGTAGAAAAATTTTCGGTGCCGGCGAGTTGCTCCACAAGGTAACTCGTCGGCTCATTCGTTTCTCGCTTACGATTGCGCGGATGATCCACCTCGCGATCGTCTCCATTCTGACGCTTTCCACTCACTCGCAAGTCTTACCGACCGATCCGTTGCCGCCGATTACCTATCCCGGTCCGCTGCTGCTCGCCGGCGGTGGTGAGACTGTGCGGGCGATTTGTGAAGCGGCGATTCGGCTTGCCGGAGGCATCGAAAACGCACGCATGCTCATCGTGCCGCAGGCGTCCGCGTCGCCCGACGCCGGCGAGAGTTCAGCGGCGCTTTGGCGCGAGTTGGGTGTGCGACAGGTCGAGATTCTGCGGCTCGATGATGCTGAGGCGGCGCGCGAGGCACTCTGTCGGGCCAATCTGATCTGGATGCCCGGCGGTGTGCAGTCGCGACTGGTCGATGCATTCGCCGCTGCGGGATTAATTGATGAACTGCGGCTGCGTCATGCGCAGGGCGCGGTCATCGGCGGCACCAGCGCGGGCTGTGCCGCGGCCACGGGCGTCATGATCACCGGCGACCCGGTCGGTCCGCCGCTGCGGAGTGGGGCGACGCCGACGGCGGCTGGGCTCGGCCTGTGGAACGAGGCGATCGTCGATCAACACTTCGTGCAACGCGGGCGATTCGAGCGATTGATGACGGCGGTGCTCGATCAGCCGCACCTGCTGGGTGTCGGCGTGGATGAGCGCACGGCGATCATCGTTCGCGACGGCGCGATTGAGGTGGTGGGCGAGGGGCAGGTGGTGCTGATCGACGCAC
>JBJXFK010000351.1:0-8740 GCA_046155505.1 Phycisphaerae bacterium | reverse complement strand
GGGTCCATTCCCTTTTCGCCGAGCGCCTGCTGCATCATCTTCTCAAGCTGCTTGGGGTCCATCTTCGCCGCTTCTTCGAGCAGCTTTTTGGCCTGCTCCGGCGTCATGCCGGCCTTATTCTCCAGCTCCTTTTGCATCTTCTGCTCGTCTTTGGCGATCTCGTCGAGCTGCTTGGAGAGATTTTCGAGCTTCTGTGCGATCTCCTGCATTTTCTGCTGCGCCGCCGGGTCGTCCTTCTTCTGCGCCGCCTGCTCCAGCTCCTTCTTGATCTCGGCCAGCGAGTTCTGTGCCGCCTTCATGTCGCCGGTCGCCAAGTCCTTCATCAACTGCGACGCCGGGTCGCGGCCCTCCTGCGGCTTGATCTCGGCCAGTTGCTTCTTGAGCTCCTCGGCGATCTTGATCGCATCGTCCTGCCGCTTCTCGGCCAATTGCTCGGCCAGGTTGTCCAGCTTCTTAATCGCCTCGCGACGAACGTCCTCAGGCTTGATGTCCGGCTTGTCCGGAATGTCCAGCGGCTTGATGTCCTTGGCCAGATCGCCAAGCGCCGGATTGTCCTCGATCATCTTCTTGAGCTTGCTGACCTGCTCGTTCACCTGCGTCTCGACGACCTGCTGCTCTTTCTTCGCGCCGGCGAGTCTCTGCGAATCAGACTGCTTGTCGCCCGTATCGCTGGCCAGCAGGTTCAAATTCGGCATCAGCCCGAAAACGCACATCGCTGCTACCGTCGTCGCCAGTGACCACGGCCAAAGCTCCGGCGCACGAATCGGCACATGCGTCGGCACATGAATCGACGCCGCCACCTTCTCAGCATCGCGCAGAGCGGCTTTCGCGAATGGGTCGGTGGACGAGCCGAGCGCCATCGCAGTGCTGACGCGCTCCTTCAATCCCGCGGCACGATCAATCTCGACCGCGGCCGCGAGCGGCTGCGAGCGCCCGAGAATCACGCCAACAACAGTAATGATGACGGCCAGCACCCCGGCCAAGGACGCCGTGATGACCAGCGGTAGCGCCAGGCCGAGCGCTCGATCGACAACAATGGCCAGCGCCCAGACGCCGGCGGCGACGACGATGCCCAGCGCCAGGCGGCTGAGCAGCAGGTTGAAGTTCAGTCGCCAATGAGCCGCGTGTACTTGCCGCTGAATGACCGACATACGCAACCTCCGCCGACGGGCGGCTTCGCCCGCACGGCCACTGGATGATAGATCGTGATATGTCGCATAACAATTGAATTCTGCCAACCCGAGCCGGCCTGGGTGGGCCAGCCATTCTGCCCGCCCGCATCGTCGCCTGAACGTTCGGGCGGGCGGAATGCCCGCTTCACCCGCGGCACCCCAACCGCTCGCGAGACGCACTCCGCACAACAATGCCCCTTTCCGCCCGCTCAAATCACCTTCACGCAACCCCCGCCGCGCTCTATACTTCCGGCGTTTGGTTTCGGCGCGGCTGCGATCCTTTTGCGTACCGCCGACGCACAACCTGCGCGAGGCGAACCGGCTATGACACCTGCCACACTGCTCGATCCACCGGTCGAAACCCAGTCAACAACCATCGGCCATCGCCCGCTCAAGGCCCTCGCCGACCGCATGCTCATCATCGGACTCGACGGCGCGACCTTCGACATCCTCGACCCGCTGATGGAAGCGGGCCGCATGCCGAATCTGAAACGTTTCATCGCCAACGGCGTGTCCGGCATTCTGCACAGCACCCGCCCGCCGATCACCCCCGCCGCGTGGACCACGTTCATGACCGGCAAGGGCCCCGGCCGCCACGGCATCATCGATTTTGAAAAGTACGACCCGCGCGAGCACCAGCTCTCGTTCAACAGCACCTACGAAATTCGCGAAAAGACGCTCTGGGAACTGCTCAGCGAAAAGGGCCTGAAGGTCGGTAGCGTCAACGTACCCATGACCTACCCCCCGCGACCGGTCAACGGCTTCATGATCAGCGGCTTCGAGACGCCCAGTATCGACGCAGACTTCACCTGGCCGCGCGAGCTCAAGCAGGAAATCCTGCGCGTCATGCCCGGCTACAACTATCGCACCAACTGGAAGCGCCGCGCGATGGGCGGCGTCGATCTGGTCAAAGAAAACCTCGACTACATCAGCGGCAGCTTTGAGCAAGGCTGGCAGCTCACGCAGCATTGCGGCGACAAGTACGGCTGGGACGTGCTCATGGTCGTCTTCAAGCTGGTGGACAACCTCCAGCACAAGGCGTGGAAATACCTCGATTCGCGCTTCAACCATCGCTATCCGCGCGAAGCCGAAATGGCTGCCAAGTGCTTCGCCGACCTCGACATCGTGCTGGGCAAGCTGTTCGGCTTTGCCGAGCAGAACGGTGCGACGGTGATGATGATGTCCGACCACGGGCACGGCAGCCTGGACGGCAAAGCGCAGCCGAATTTGCTACTCCGCGATTGGGGCTATCTCAAATTGCGCAGCCCGCTGGAGCAGATCGGCCAGCGCATTCAGCATTGGGGCCACCGCCTGACCAAGGGCAAGGCCACCCGCTTTGAACAGGGCAGCCGCGGCATCGAACGCGACCTCGCCGTCGATTGGAGCCGCACCAAAGCCTGCGTCATGCACGCCGGCATCTATGGCTTCCTCTACATCAACCTCGAAGGCCGCAGCCCGGTCGGCGTCGTCAAAGAGAGCGAATACGACAAAACACGCGACGAAATCATCGAGCGGCTGCTGCAAGTGACCGCGACCGACCCGTACACCGGCGAGACGATCAAGGTCTTTCCCGAAGTCTACAAAACCGAAGAGCTCTACGGCTGCCGTCGCGAGAACCTGCCCGACCTGCCCGACTTGCTACTGTCGCCGCGGCCCGGCCTGGCGGTCATTCGCAAGATCCGCGGAACCAAAATCGTGCGCTGGTGCGACGAAAGCCGCCTCGAAGGCACGCACCGCGACGAAGGCATCATGGCCTTCGGCGGACCAAACGTCCGCCGCGGCGTGCGGCTCGAAGGCAACATCGTCGACATGACGCCGACGGCGCTGGCATCGCTGGGCCTGCGCGTACCGGGCGACATGGAAGGCCGCGTTCTCCGCGACGTGTTCGTCACCGAACCGACAGTCGAACGCGAGCCGCCGGTGAAAAAGGCGCTGGAAGCGCACGCCGAGGTCTATTCGGATGCCGAGAAGGCTGTGTTGCAGAAGCGGCTGAGCGAACTCGGATACCTCGAATAGGAATGCTGAAGGTCAAAGGTCGAAGGCCGCGCGCGTGCCCAAGCGCAAGCGGGGACGGTGTGCTTCTTTCGGCATTCGACCTTCAACCTTCGGCCTTCGCCACGGAGCGACACTCGCAAGCGGCGTAGAATGGATGGCAACCAAACGCCGGAGGTGCCATCTCCATGCAAGCCCTGTTAGCCGCCGTCGCCGCGATCGCGATCCAGCTCGATCAGCAGGGCATCTCCGGCACGAGTCTCGCGCAAATTCGGGCGGCAATGTCCGACTACCGAACTTGGGAACGCGTTTCAGACAAGGCAAATTGGGCGCCAACCAACTGTATGATCCGCCCGCCGACGGGGGTACAGACCAGCGTAAGCACCGATCCGGACACTCACGGCAAAAAGCTCTATTTTCTCTTCGCTCGCGACTCGAACGCATACGCATGGATCGGCTATCGCGAAGCGACACACAGCCAGCCAATCGGCCAAACGATCACAAAAGAGTCGTGGACGCACACCAAAGCCGCTGAGCCGCCGCATCGCACCGATCCGCGCGCGCAGGGTGGTGTACTCAAACACGAGTACCCGCCGGAATTCGCCTTGCTCGACGGCCAATGGTGTCGCACCGACAAACCTGCTGGCTTGTTTATCATGGCCTACGTCGGCGAAGACAAGCCAAACACCGACGCCGGCTGGATCTACGCCACCACCAATCCGTCCGGCGATCAATTCAACTCAATCGGTCTGATCGAATCGTGCATGGGTTGCCACGCGAAAGCCCCGCACGGTCGCCTGTTCGGTCTGCCCCGCACGAGACGTTGAAAGAGCGGCCACACTTTCTGCATTTTGCATTCATCGTTCTGCATTCTCGCCGCAAGTTGCAAGGCCGCGCACCGCGCGATAGACTTCTCCCGTCACGAAAACGCTGCTTGCAGCGGATTCGCGACAGCCGATCGCCGCAAGGTCGTTCGGCGGCGAGTGTGGAAATTTCATCTCACGCCCGCCGCGGGCGGAACTGCTGGGGTCGCTTTGGCGACCCTTTTTGTTTGGGTTCGTCGGTCGGCTTCGTAGGGTGGGCATTGCCCACCAATCCGTCATCGTAGGGTGGGGATCGCCCACCATTCGTTGACTTTTCGAACACGGCGGCAATTGGTTGGCGATCCCCACCCTACGCCGCGCGGCATGACGATTTCTCGGAGACGCACATGAACGCCGACCTGCTTCGCATGATCGACAGCATCTGCCGCGACAAAGGCATCGAACGCGAGGACTTCGTCGCCGACCTCGAAGCCGCCGTCACCGGCGGCCTCAAGAAGGCATACGAAACCGAAGACGCCGAAGCCAAGCTTGATCCGCTCACCGGCGACATCAGCGCCGTCGTCGAAGGCCAGCCGGTCGACATGGGTGCCCTCGGCCGCATCACCGCCCAGACCGTCAAGCAGATGATGATCCAAAAGACCCGCGAGCGCGAACGTGGCAGCATTCTCGAAGAGTACATGGACAAACGCGGCACGATCGTCGCCGGCACGGTCACTCGCATCGAAAAGGGCAACCTTCTCGTGCAGCTCGGTCGCGTCGAAGGGTTTTTGCCGCGCAGCGAACAAATCCCCGGCGAAACGCACCAGGTCGGCGGCCGCCTGCGAGCACTCGTCCTCGAAGTGCGCGAGCAAACGAACCAGGTGAAAGTCATCCTCTCGCGCTCGCATCCCGATTTCGTCGTGCGGCTCTTCGAACTCGAAGTGCCCGAAGTCGCCGAACGCATCATCGAAATCAAGGCTCTCGCCCGCGAGGCCGGCTATCGCACCAAGGTCGCCGTCAGCAGCATCGATACCAAGGTCGACGCGGTCGGCGCTTGCGTCGGCGTACGCGGAAGCCGCATTAAGAACATCGTCGATGAACTCGGCGGCGAGAAGATCGACATCGTCCGCTGGAACGAGTCGTCGCAGATCTTGATCCAAAACGCTCTCAAGCCCGCCGAGGTGCAGGAAATCGCGCTCTGCCTGGAAATGGGCAAGGCCACCGTCGTCGTCGCCGAAGACCAACTCTCGCTCGCGATCGGCAAGCGCGGCCAAAACGTGCGTCTCGCCGCGCGGCTCACCGGCTGGGACGTCGATATCCTGACGCCGGTGGAATACAACAAGAATCTGGAGCTGATGGAGGCCGCGTTCCGCAAGGTCGAGGGCTTTGATGATTTGCTGCTCGACAAGCTGATCGCCATCGGCTGCGTCAGCGCGCAGGACATTGACGAACTCGGCCCCGAGCCGCTGATGGAGCAGCTCAGCATCGAGAAGGCCCTCGCCGACAGGATCGTCGAAGAGGCCGGCGAAGAGGTCATTCGCCAGGAAGAGGAAAAAGAGGCCAAGGAAAAGGCCCGCCGCGCCGCGATCGCCGCCGGATTGCCTGATCCGTTTGCCAAGCCCGCGCCGGCGGACAAGGGCACGTCGAGCTTCGTCTCCGAAGACGCGGCGGCGATTCCGACTGCAGACGCGACGATCACCGCCGACGGCGAAACCGCGTCGAGCGCGATCACCGTGGGCACCGAGACGGCCACGCTGGAAGCGGAAACCGAAGCGCCCGCAGCATCGAGCAGCGAGCCGACGAATCCGTAGCGATCGGCCGAACGACTTGGAGAGCTGCCACACCCGGCTGCTTTCTGATGGAGCATCGCGGCCCTCCGCGGTTTTTTGGGCGGACACGCATGCCGACGCGAACGGCCGTCGGCATGGCACCCAAATTTGTGGAGCTGCCGCCCCCGGCTGCTTTTAGGCAATGAACCGACTTACGCACAACTTCGCACGTACAACCGCCGTCGCGACCCTCGCGGGCCTCGCGCTCGTCGCGACCACGCTCGCTCAAACCGCCGACCCGCCGCACGCGCAATCTGCGCCGGCCTCGCAACCCACCCCCGCGAGCGGCTCCGCGCGACATCGCGGCCTCGCACCCCCGCCCGCACTGTCCGATCGCGACATCCTGCGGCTCAAGCTGCACGAGTTCCCGCTCGAGGGCGAGCCGGACAAGGTGAATGTTCGTTTCACCATGGGCGACGAGCGCAAGACCGTCGAAGACTTGCTGCTCGCGCAACTCGCCGACGACCCGACCGCCAGCCCCGATTGGTCCAAAATCCTGCGCACCGGATCACCGCCCGAGCGCTTGCAGGTGGTGCTCGCCGCGACCGGCGTCAGGTTCCTCGATCGCATCGTCGTCACCGGTGATCCGCGCGTGTTCGACGAGTATCGCCGGACCGTGCTGCCGCTGCTCACCCGCGGCTGCCTGCGCAGCGGCTGTCACGGCGGCAGCGCGACGCACGCATTTCGCTTTCCGGTCGCTCCGCCGAAATCGGACGGGTACGTGTACACCTCGTTCTACCTCCTCGATCAGCTCGAAACCGCCGATGGTTCGCTGATCAATCGAGCGGTGCCCGAGGCGAGCGTGCTGCTGGCGTATTTGCTTCCACCAACCGCCGACGGGCCGAAGCACCCGCCGGTGAAGCGCGAAAAACTCAACCCCGCCATCCCGAAACGCGATTCCGCGGAACACAAAGCGCTGCTCGATTGGCTCGAGTCGCTGCGCGTCGAGCGGGTGTATGAGTTGGAATACCAGCCGCCGACGTGGCTGAATACCAAGCCGCAATCGCAACCCGCGTCGCAGCCCGGGTCGCAGCCGTAGCGGCGTGATGCGACGAGAGATGTTGTGGAGCAGCCGCCCTCGGCTGCTCTCTTGGGAAGTCAGGTGCATGGAGCGCCGCGGCCCTCCGCGGTTCTTCGGGTGCTTACGATGGGAATTCAGGAAGACGATCCCGCTCGGCTCATGCGTGGCGCTCGGCGCACTCGCGAGCGCGTCGCGTTCGGATCGCTGCGCGAACTGCGGCCGGGCACAGAAGCCCAGCCGCTACTCGCCGCGTCGCACTATTCCCCAGACTCCGCCGGCGCGCTGCTCGTCTCCGCCGGCTGACTGCTGACAGGCTTTTCGCGGCGGGCGGCGGCTTGCCGCTGGGCGCGCGTCGGGAGCGTGTCGAGTCGATCTTTCAACTGTTGAAAAATTCGCTCGATCGGAGCGTTGATCTTGTCACCCGCGTCTTTTGCTTCCTTTTTTTCCTCGTCGGTCTTCGCATCGGCGGCCATCCGCGTGACTTTCGAAATGTCGTCGGCGACGCGCGTCAGATAGCGATCGCGTTCGGCCTGCTTGGCCTTCAAGAACGAAATCGCCTTCTGTAGCTGATCGCCGTTGAATTCGTACCGAGCCGCGAACTCGACCGTGTACTGCTCCCACTCGTCCGTCGGTTTCGATGCAGGCTTGCTCGTCGCGCCGCGCGCGGGCTCGACCTCGACCGGCGCGGTTTCTTCATCTCGTCCCGATGCGACCCGGGCCTCTTGCCGCGCGGCCTCCATCTCGGCCTGCATCCGCCGCTCTTCCTCGCGCTCGCGTTTGCGTCGTTCGGGGCCGGGTTTCGTCCAGTCGCGCTCCGGGTCGAATCCGCCCTCGCTCCATTCACCCACCTTGCCGCGCAAGAAGCCGACGCCAGTGGTGAAAGCGGCGAATTCCGAATCGAGTTGCACCGCCTGCTCGTCGGTCATGAACTCGCGGATGTCGCCGGTCAGTTCCTCGGTCATCACGCTCAGCTTGTCGACGATCGGCAGCATGCGCTGCGCCCAGACGGACATCCCTTCGACAGTCGGCGCCTCCTCGTGAATCTGCACCTCGATGAACTCATTCATCAACGTTTGAATCTCGGCCCGGTTCTGCTCCATGAAACGCGGAATGTGCAGTTTCAGCAGTTCTCGCGTGCGCTCTTTCTGCTCGTCGTCAAATTCGTACTGGTCAGTCATCTCGTCCGAGATGCGATCCATGATGCGATCGAGCATCGTCCTCGTCGGCCAAAATCCCTCGGTCGGCACGGGCGTCTTCGGCGGTTCGGCGGCGGGCGGCGAATCCTGTGCGAACGCGCCGCCGACAAGCGTGAGCAGAATCCCTACGATCGACAAACGGGTTAGCAACATACTCCGCCCTCACGCGCGCCGGTTTCTCGCGCAGCGACAGTATAGTCTTCGCGCCCCCGCGCCCGCTATTTCTTACCGATCACGCCCGAAATTGTTGCATTTCGATTGGAAAATCGTTCGCCGACCGTTCAGAATACCCGCGACATGAAGCGTCGAATCTCCGTCCGCATTCAGGTCCTCGACGATGATGCCGCGATCTGCCGCCGCCTCGAAGGCTGGCTGATCGAGGACGGCTATGCCGTGGAATGCTTCACCTCGGCCGACGAAGCCATGCTGGCCGTCGTCGAAAAGACGTTCGACATCGCCCTGGTCGACCTGCGCCTGCCCGAACATGACGGCGGCGAGGTGATCAGCGCGATCCTGTCGTCGTCGCCCCAGACGCGGGTGATCGCGATGGCGGCTTTCCCCAAACCCGACGAAGCCGCCCGGGCGCTGACCGCAGGTGCACGCAACCTGCTTTCCAAGCCGATCCACCGCACCGATCTGCTCGCCGCCGTCGCCCAGCAAGTGGGCGAGATCGGCGTTTCGTGGCGAACCGAGGGCACTTTCAACGCCGCCGTCGGTGCTCGCCTGA
>JBJXFK010000339.1:0-14589 GCA_046155505.1 Phycisphaerae bacterium | reverse complement strand
GCTTGGCCGGCATGTCGTACACGGTCAGTCGCACGCGGCAGGCGATGTCAACGCCGACGGCGTAGGGGATGACGGCGTCTTCGGTGGCGAGGACGCCGCCGATGGGCAGGCCGTAGCCGACGTGCGCGTCGGGCATGAGCGCTGCGGCGACCGAGACCGGCAAGCGGCAGGCGTTCTGCATCTGCTTGTGTGCTTCGTTGTCGATGTCCTCGCCCCAGGTGCGATAGCGGAGCGAGTCGTTGAGCTTGTAGCTGTGCGGGCCGGCGCAGGGCTTCGACAACTCGCGCGCGGTGTCGGCCCAGATTGCGTCGTCGGCGAAGGACGCGGGCGATGCGATGAGGCTTGCGAGCGCGGTGCGGATGTCGTCGATCGGCACGCCCGCCTGGCGCGCGGTGCCGCAGGCGTGGAGCGCCGCATCGAGCGCAGGGCCGTGCGGGTAGCCAAGGTTGATCAGTTCACGCTTCTTCATGGAGATTCACCTGCTCGGAGAGAGCGAGGATTTTGGGCGAAGCGTGGCGAATTGGGAAGCGCACTGCTGTGCGTGATATGGACATCCGTCGGGCGGGGATCGAGATTCCAGGTTCGTGTTGCGGCGTGACATTTTGTTGACGATCTGGGACGGATTGCGTGAATTTCGGCAAATTATTGGACGGTGCGCATATCGGACGTGATCGCTGGGAGGTGGCAGAGCGGAATGGGGGTGGAGTGGTTGGGGTGGACCGGGAAGGTTTCATGCGAAGAGGATAGGAAAGGTGGAAGGCGGTCAGCCACAGAGTGCACAGAGAGCGCAGAGAAAAGACGGTAGATGGTTACGGATTTCACGGATTCGTGCACGGGTTGCGGGATTGGTTCTAGTGCGTGGCGGCGAGCGTCGTTTCCGATTTGCCGGATGCGGCCGCTGCCCAGCGTGAGCAGATGCGGATCAGCAGGCGGCGGTCGATGGGTTTGGTAAGGAAATCGTCGCAGCCGGCGTCGAGGCATTTCTTTCGGTCGTCGGCCATCGCGTGGGCGGTGAGGGCGATGATCGGGCGGCCATAGTTGCGATCGCGCAGTTCGCGGGTGGCCGAGTAGCCGTCGAGCACGGGCATCTGCATGTCCATGAGGACGACGTCGAACGGTCGGCCCTGCTCGTCGGCGGCGAGGGCGGCGTCGACCGCCTGGCGACCGTCGTCGACGATTTCGATCGTTGCGCCGGCCTTTTGCAGAATCGTGCGCAGCAGGCGCTGATTGTCGGGTCCGTCTTCGGCGAGCAGGACGCGCAGGCCCTCGCTGACAAAGTGCGTGCCGGACGTTTCGCTGGACGACGGTGAAGTACGCTTGCGGGCGAGTTCGTGGACGAGCGGGGTTTGAGAAACGTCGCCGATCGCGATGGTGGCGCGAACGAGCGTTCCCTTGCCGGGAGTCGATTCGACAATTTCAACGTCGCCGCCGAGCAGTCGTGCCAATCGGCGGCTGAGCGTGAGTCCCAGGCCGGTGCCGCCGAAGCGACGTGACATCGAGTTGTCGGCCTGTGTGAACGGCTCGAAGAGTCGATCGGCCTGCTCGCGGGTCATGCCCATGCCGCTATCGCGCACGTCGAAGGTCAGGCGAGATTGCTCGCCGGTACTCTCCATTCCGACATCGAGTCGCACGCCACCTTCATGCGTGAATTTGACGGCGTTGCCGATGAGGTTCATCGCGATTTGTCGCACACGCAGCGCGTCGGTTTCGATTGTCGCGGGGATGGGCGTGCGCAGTGCGACTTCGAACGTAATGCCCTTCGACTGCGCGGGGATTTCCATCAGGCGCGTCAGGTCGTCGAGCAGCTCGATCGGATCGCACGTCGTGGGGTCGACGCTCATTCGGCCGGACTCAACTTTGGACAGGTCGAGGATGTCGTTGAGGATCGCGAGCAGATGGTCGACGTTGCGGCGGATGGTCTGCACGGCGTCGTTGCGAATCTGTGCGTTGCTCGATGATTCGGAGAGCAGCTCGGCGAAGCCGCGGATGGCGGTGAGCGGCGTGCGAATTTCGTGGCTCATGTTGGCGAGGAAGTCGCTCTTGGCCTGGTTGGCAACCTCGGCCTGGGCGGTCATCCAGTTGGCATGGCTGACGGCCTGCTCGAGTTGGGCGATTGCGGATTGCAGTTCAGCCTGCGTGCGTTCGGCGAGATCGCGCGATTCGTAGAGGGCCGACTCGGTTCGTTTTTGATCGCGGATGTCGGTGAGTGCGCCGGCCATGCGCGTGGCACGGCCGCTCGCGTCGCGAACGGCCTGGCCGCGTAGGCGGAACCACTGCGCCCCGCCGGCGCGGAGGTTGAGGCGAACTTCGATATCGAATGGCGCGGCGGAGGCGACATGATTCCAGAGTGCCTCCATCGCGCCTGCGAGATCGTCGGGGTGGATGAGCGCGCCGAACGTCTCGAACGAGTCAGGCAGTTCGTCGGGCGCGAAGCCGAGCAGTGTCTTGAAGACGGGTGACATGTAGAGTTGGTCGGTGTAGACGCGCCAGTCCCAGAGTCCGTCGCTGGAGCCGTGCAGGGCGAGGGCGAGGCGCTCTTCGCTCTTGCGGAGCGTTTCTTCGATTTCACGGCGCTGGGTGATGTCGCAGACGACGCCGACGAAGTAGCGCTGGTCATTTGCCCAGATTTCGCTGACGCCAAGCTGCATGGGAAATTCGCCGCCGTCGCGACGCAGGCCGACGACTTCGCGACCGATGCCGATAACGCGCCGCGTGCCGGTGGAAACGTAGCTGGCGAGATAGCCGTCGTGTTCGCTGCGATAGGGTTCGGGCATGAGGACGCGCACATTTTGCCCGATCACTTGCTCAGGAGAGTGGCCAAACATGCGCGAGACGGCGGAGTTGACGTAGTGGATGGTGCCGGCGGCATCGATGACGACGATGCCATCGATGGCGCTGTCGACAACGCTGCGGAAAAAAGTGGCGAGCTGGCTGGTTTGGAGCGAGTCGAGCATGGACTCGTGCGCGCCCGGAACGGCTGGGACGGTCTTGTTTTGCGGGTCGCTCATGCGCGCGGACTCCCTCGCCTGTCACCCTTATCGAATCGCTACCGACTTGTCTTTACATAATGGACAAGTGTTAGACACTGTGCGGAGCGAGATAGAACGATGCGACGCACGAGCGGCCCGATTCGTGGATATGAAGTATCGGGGAACGTGAAACGCGCGACCGGCGATCGACTTCGCGGGTCGATTTTCGGTTATGCAGATACGACCAACGTGCCATGTGGCGTGCGCGGTTTCACGGCGGGGCGGCTCGATTACGGTGATGTAGTCGCGAGTGGTATCGCCTTCTGCGTGGGTTTCGGCACTTGAAAAGCGACGATTGGCGATGCGGTTGAAGGACGAACGGGCGGCGCGCGGGCGAACGCACCTGCAAGCGGTTGCAATCCTTGCATTCGCCCGGATGCGGAGGAAATACCGAGTGGTTCGACGTGCGACGCGGTGCGGGGACTGATGGTCTTGGTGCCGTCGGCAGTTCAACCGCACCACGCGTACATGCTCAGTACGGCCAGAACGCGCGATCCGGCGATTGCCTACGCATGCCGACGCGAACGGCCGTCGGCAAGCATGCGATGCGACGTTGATACGCGGCGGTTGCTGGTTGAGGCGGAGGCGCTGGTCAATCGCGCGGAAGGCGGCGATGCAGGCGGTACGTCGCGCGCGATCTCGTCACCGGGTTGATTTCACGTCGAACGCATCGCGCAGACCGTCGCCGATGAAGTTCAGCGCGAGCAGCGTGATCGAGAGCGCCAGGCACGGGAACACGATCAGCCACCAGTCGAAGCGGATGGGGTTGAGCAGCCGCACGCCGTCGGCGGCGAGCGAACCCCAGGTTGCTTGCGGCGGCGTTACGCCGATGCCGAGGAAACTGAGGAATGATTCCTGCAAAATCGCTTGCGGCACGGTGAGCGTAGCGAAGACGGTGATCGGGCCGACGAGGTTGGGCAGGATGTGGCGGAGCAGAATCTTGTGCGTCGGGATGCCGAGCGCGCGGGCGGCTTCGATGAAAGTTCGCTGACGCAGCGAGAGCACTTGACCGCGAATGACGCGGGCCATCGTGAGCCAACTCACGCCGCCGATGCCGATGGCGAGGACGGCGAAGCGTGCCCAGTGGCTGCCAAACCATTGCAGCCGCTCGATCCACGCGCCGAGCGAAACGGTCAGCAGCATGATGAGCAGGACCGACGGCAGGCCGTAGAGCACATCGACGATGCGCATCATGGCTTCGTCGGTGCGACCGCCGACGTAGCCGGCGATGCCGCCGTAGGCTGTGCCGATGACGACCGCGATGGTGGCGGCGAGCAGGCCGAGGCTGAGCGAGATCGCGCCGCCATAGAGGCTGCGGGCAAGCAAGTCGCGGCCGAGTTCGTCGGTGCCGAGCAGGGCGGCGGCGCTGGGCGGGATGCGCACGGTGTCGAGATTGGTTTGGCGCATGGCGGCGGCGCTCCAGCCGAGCGAGGCGAAGCAGGCGAGCGTCATAAGCGCGAGGATGATGAGCGACGCGGCCCCGGCGCGGTGGCGAATGAAGCGGGCGAGGAGTGGCGGCCTGGGGTTCATGTCGATGACGCTCCGACGCGGATGCGCGGATCGACGATGCCGTAGAGCAGATCGACCGCGATGTTGAGCGTTACGAGAAGCGACGAGTAGACGAGCACTGTGGCGAGGATCAGCGATTGATCGCGGTTGTTGATCGACTCGACGACGTGCGTGCCCATGCCGGGGATGAGGAAGATTTTCTCGACGACGAATGAGCCGGTGAAGATCGCGGCGGCCGCGGGGCCGATGTAGCTGAGCACGGGCAGCAGGGCGTTGCGCAGGGCGTGGTCGAGCAGGACGCGCGTCTCGCTAACGCCTTTGGCGCGTGCGGTGCGGATGTAGTCTTCGCTGAGCGCGTCGAGGATCGCCGAGCGGCTGAGGCGAGCAATGTAGGCGGCGTAGGGCAATGCGAGCGTGAACGCGGGCAGGATCGCTTGCGACGGCAGACCCCATCCGCCGATGGGGACAGCGCGCAGCCACATGCCGACGATGATGAGTAGCGCGGCGCCGATGACGAATGTGGGTAGCGATACGCCGACGAGGCAGAGGGCGACGCTGACGTGGTCGAGCCATCGCCCGCGCCCGGCGGCGGAGATGACGCCGACGGTCAAGCCGATGGCGACGGCGAAGGTGAGCGCGAGCAGGCCGAGTTGGAGCGAGATGGGTAACGCCGAGCGCAAGATTTGCACGACCGTCCAGTCCTCGTAGCGATGGGCGGGCAAGTCGCCGTCCCAGATCAGGCGTTTGGGCCAGGTATAGAAGTAGCGCTGCCACCAGGGCTGGTCGTAGTTGAACGCGCGGCGTTTGGCCTCGATGACTTCGGCGGGGACGTTTTTGTCGTCGCCGTCGAACGGGTCGCCGGGCGTGGCCATGATGAGCAGCACCGCCGCCGTGTATGTGGCGATGAGCACGAGCGGGAGCATGAGCAGGCGGCGGAGTGCGTACGCGAGCATTGCGGGGAGTGTAGCGGCGAATGCGGAGTGCAAGGTGCGGAGTTCAAAGTTCAACGTGAAGAGGGGTGCTCGTATCCCGCACGACGAGCGCAAGAATCGAGTGGAGAGCGCGGGAAGTGCCGTGCGCGGACGGAATTGCCGATAAGAACGCGGATCGGCGGACGCGATGAATACACGACTTGAACCACGTTCGCGCAAACGTCGATAGCACAGCAGTGAGTCCAAATTCGATCCAGATGATCGCCGTGCGTGGTCGAACCGATCAGTTCGGGCCGCGATGAGAGCGAAGGGACAAGTAGCCAATGGCTGATGCTGAGAAGACACCACCGCCGGCAGGTGCCGCTCCGGAAGAAGGCAAGCCCAAGAAGGGCGGCGGGATGAAGGGCACGCTGATCATCGTCGGCGTGGTCACGATCGTCGAGGCCGCGGGCTTCTACGGCGCAATGCAGATGTTCGGCGGCGGGCCGCAGGTTGCGCATGGCGAACAGCCGGAGACGAATCACGCCGAAGGGCCGGAGCCGGTGGTGCATAAGCCGACGACCGAAGTGGAGCTGCTGACGAAATTCAAAGTGCCGAACGACAAGAGCGGGCGGCTGTTCATCTATGACATGGACCTCTATGTGAAGGTTGATGCGGATCATCAGGAGGCGTTCGACACGCTGGTGTCGGAGCGCAAGGGCGAATTGTCTGATCGTGTGGCGCGGATCATTCGCAGTAATGAAACAGAAGTGTTGCACGAGGCGGACTTGAAGAGTCTGCGCATGCAGGTGCGGCACACACTGGGCGAGATGGCGGGCGATCCGGAAATGGTTCTGGAAGTGCTGATTCCGCGATTCGTGCCGATTCGGTCGGACTGAACACGGCTTTTGAGTGATGGTGGTTTTTGGCGGGCGGCGGAGTCGCTCGCGGCGAGCAAAAGACGCAAGGAAGCGTGCGCGATGGCTGACCCTACCAAACCCGATCCGGCGATGCCCGATCCGGCTGATCCCACGAATGCGGCGCGGCAGGCGGATGCCCCGGGCGACGTGAGCGATGTTGACGCCGATGCGGCAGCCGACGCGATACTCGCTGAGGCCGTAGCGGCGGGGAAGATCACGGCTCCGAAGCCCGCGCCCAAATCCGCGGCCGCGCCTGTTGCCGCCAACGATGCCGACGCGGATGCGGCTGCGGATGCGATTCTCGCCGAAGCGATGGCGACCGGAAAGATCGCTGCACCCGCGGGCGACTCTGTGTCGGTCGCCGATGCCGATGCCGATGCGGCTGCCGATGCGATCCTTGCCGAGGCGATGGCGGGCGGAAAGATCGCCGCCGCCGCGCCGGTCGCTCAGGCTGTCGAAACGAGCGGCGAAGCGTCGATCAGCGCCGCCGAGCTCGAAGCCGCGATGAATGCGTTCAAATCAGGTGCAGCAGCGCCTGCTGCGCCGCAGGTGGCTGCTCAACCCGTCGCTGCGAAGCCGGTGCCCGTTGCACCGCCGCGCGACATTGCGGCGGAACTTGGCGCGACGCCGTTCGATGCGCCGGCGTTCACCGCAGATGACAATTCGCCGGAGAGCCGACAACTCGAATTGCTCGACGACGTGGAACTCGAAGTGACGGTCGAGCTGGGTCGGGCGGAAATGTACATCGAAGACGTGTTGCGGCTCGGTGTGGGGTCGGTGGTGGAGCTGGACAAGCTTGCGGGCGATCCGGTTGAGATTTTTGTGAATGCACAGCTCGTCGCGCGAGGCGAGGTGCTGGTGCTAAATGACAATTTTTGTGTGCGTATCAACGACATCGTCAGCCCGGTGCCCGAGGCGGACACACGTAAATGAGGATGGATTTGCGAAGTGCCGGGCGAGTGATTTGCGGCGCATTGCTGCTTGTGGCGGCGTGCGCGACGGCGGTGGCGCAGGCTGACTTGCAGACGGGGCCGGTCGATCCGACGCAGAGCGACCGACCGTCGTGGGAAAAACTCGAGTCCGAGTTGCTGCCGGACTCGAGCGCGGGCGCGAAGGCGGAGAATTCTGGCGCGGCGTCGCCGGCGGATGTGTCAACTGCTGCGTCCGCGGCGAAGGCAAGCGATGACGGTCACAAGCCGCTGCTGAACCGCGAGCGCGAGAAGCAGCCGTTGCAGCGCAGTGCGGCGACGGTGGCGACAAGCGGATCGTGGATGCGGACGTTGCTGTCGTTGCTGATCGTGATCGGATTGGTGCTGGTGCTGGCGTGGGGCTATCGCAGCGTGGCGATGGGGGCGACGCCCCTGACGCCGCGCGGTCGCACGGGTGGGGTAATTCAGATCATCGGGCGACAGTCGATTTCGCCGCGACATGCGGTGTGTCTGGTGCGGGTGGGGCCGCGGCTGGTGCTGGTCGGGCAGAGTCAGGATCGGTTGACGCAATTGGATGTGATTGACGATGCGGCGATTGTGTCGCAACTCGTTGGTGAGTCGAGCACGATTGGCGGGCGAGCCGAGAGTGCGGCGTTTCAGAAGCAGTTGGAGCGCGAGGCGGCGGCGTATGAGCCGGCGGCGGCGCGTGATGCGCCGGTGCAGGGTGCGCTGGCGCGGATGCAGGCGGCGCTGCGGCAGGCGGTGGGGAAGTAGGGTGGGCATTGTCCACCATTCGCGTAGGTTTCGTAGGGTGGGCATTGCCCACCATTCGCGCGGGTAACGAGCGAGCAACAAATGGTGGGCGGTGCCCACCCTACGTCATGGAGGACGTGGAATTGGCAACGCACGCGAACATTTTTGGCAGGGCGCGACGCGTGTGCGTTGCCGCGCTGCTGCTCGCGTGCGTGCAGGTGGCGGCGGCGCAGGTCGTGCCGTTGCCGGATGCACAGACGTCGCCTGCGGGACTGTCGGCTGCGCCGCTTTATGTTCCTGACCTCAGCAAGATGCTGCCGCAGGCGAATGACCGGCAGTCGATCAGCTCGACGATGCAGATTCTCGTTCTGATGACGGTGCTGACCATCGCGCCGAGCATCATTCTGATGATGACGAGTTTTGTGCGGATGGTGGTTGTGCTGGTGTTGCTGCGGCAAGCGCTGGGCACGCAAACTGTGCCGCCGTCGCAGGTGATCATCGGCCTGGCGCTGTTCATGACGCTGCTGGTGATGGCTCCGCGGTTTGAGACGATTCATCGCGAGGCGATCGAGCCCTATCTGAGCGGCAAGATGGAGCAGAGCGATGCGCTATCGATCGCCGGCGGGCACATGCGGACGTTCATGTTTGACCAGATCGAGAACGCCGGCAACGAACGCGATGTGTACATGATGTATGAGTACGCGGCACAGCGCGAGGTGCCGCTGGATGAGACGATTACGCGCGAGCAGGTGCCGATGACGGCCCTGATCCCGGCGTTTTTGCTGAGTGAATTGAAGACCGCGTTCGTGATTGGGTTTCGCATCTATTTGCCGTTCTTGGTGATCGACATGGTGATCTCGACCGTGCTGGTGGCGATGGGCATGATGATGCTGCCGCCGGTGCTGATTTCGCTGCCGTTCAAGCTGCTGCTGTTTGTGCTGGCGGATGGGTGGCACTTGGTGGGCGGGAGTCTGATGGCGAGTGTTGTGTAGCAGGGGCCGAGGAGCCGAGGGGGCGAGGGGCCGAGTGAGAACAAATGATGGTCCAATGGGGCATGGCGTCGAGGGGTGGAGTGAAGTGCTCGGGAAATCGCGAAGCGATCGATCACTCGGACCCTTGGCCCCTCGACCCCTAGCCCCTCTTGGCGGAGCAAAACTGTGGAACTCATGAACGCGCTCGATCTTGGACGCGAAGCACTGCTGGTTTCGCTGATTGTCGCCGGGCCGATTTTGGCGGCGGGGCTGCTGGTTGGTTTGCTGGTCAGCATCTTTCAGGCGGTCACGCAAATTCACGATCAGACGTTCGCGCTGATTCCGAAGATCGTGGCGATGTTCGGGGCGGCGGTGGTGTTCGTGCCGTGGGCGGCGAATCGGTTGATTGAGTACACGCGGGAGTTGCTTGCTGGTTAGTGCCTAGTGGTTAGTGCCTAGTGCCTAGCGAAGAAAAGACAGCCGCAGAGCGGCTGAATGACTAGGCACTAGGCACTAGACACTAGGCACTGAACCGCGATCGGAGAATGTAGCGTGCCCCTCGAGCTGCTGGCCTGGTACACGCATCTGCCCACCTTCGCGCTGGTTGCGAGTCGGTTGGGTGGGTTGATCATGTTTCAGCCGATGCTGGGCGCGCTCAGCATTCCGGCGCGGATGCGGGCGATGCTGATTCTGGGGCTGGCGGCGGTGGTGACGCCGATCGTTTCGCTGCGGCAGGATATGCCGAGCGATGCGTGGATGTTGGCGATCGCTTGCGCGCAGGAATTTGCGCTGGGTATTTTGCTGGGGCTGTCGGTGCGGCTGTGCTTTCTCGGCCTGCAAATTGGCGGCACGCTGATTGCGCAGGAAGCGGGACTGGCATATGGGCAGACGATCGATCCGACGACGGATTATGAGCAGGATTTCTTGAGCGTTTTCTATGTGCAGCTTGCGAGCGTGATTTTCCTGATCGTCGGCGGGCATCGCGTGTTGGTGACCGCGGCACTCGACACGTTTCAATCGATCCCGCTGCTCAGCGGCACGACCGATCTCGATGCGGCGAATGACCTCCTATTCAGCGCGCTGGGACTGGGCACCGAGCTTGGATTGCGAATCGCGGCTCCGATCGTGCTGACGATGCTGCTGGTCAACACCGTGCTCGGGTTTCTGTCGCGGAGCATGCCGCAACTGAATCTAATGACGGTCGGGTTTTCATTGAAGACGCTGGTGACACTCAGCCTGCTGGCGGTAGCCATTCCGGCAGGCATGGATGCGTTCTTGGACTCATTGCAAGAGGTGACGGATTGGATTGGGGATTTGCGAGTAGTGCAGACGTAGGGACCTAGGGGTCGAGGGCCCGAGGGGTCGAGTGAAGTCGAAGCCGATCGCGAAGCGATCCATCACTCGGCCCCTCGAACCCTAGACCCCACTCCGGAGCGACGGATGGCTGCCGACGAAGCTGAAGAACGAACAGAGCCGGCGACGCCGCAGAAGCGGGAGGAGTCGCGGAAGGAGGGTCGGGTTGCCAAGAGCACCGATCTGACTGCCGCCGTCGCGTTGCTGGGCGGGTTGATTCTGCTCAATTTGTTCGGTCCGGGCATGTTTCAGCGGCTCCTCGCGATCATGCAGAAACTTGGCGAGCCGCCGGATGTGCGGGCCGAGGCGTTGCCGATTTGGATTCAGAACATCGGCATTGCGACGGCGTGGATTGTGGTGCCGTTCATTTTGCTGCTGGTCGTTGTGACGGCGGTCGCGGCGCTGACGCAGACCGGGGCGATGTTCTCGTGGACGATGCTTCAGCCAAAACTGGAACATCTCGATCCGGTAAAGGGGGCCAAGCGGCTGATGAGCACCGAGTCGATCACGCGGCTCGGGCAGAGTCTGGTGAAGACGGCGATCATCGGCGCCGTGGCGGTGCAGACGTTGATGAGTCAAATCGGGCCGCTGCTCGGGCTGGGCCAGTTGCATCCGACCGATTTGCTCACAGTCGGCGGCGGGTTGTTGTTTACGCTGGCGCTGCGGCTCGGGTTGATTCTGCTGCTGCTGGGGCTGATCGACTACTTCTATCAGCGCTGGAAATTCGAAAAGTCGATCCGCATGAGTAAGCAGGAAATCAAGGATGAAATGAAACGCATGGACGGCGACCCGATGATCAAGCAGCGCCGCCGCCAGACGCAGATGAAGATTGCGATGCAGCGTTTGCGCATGGACGTGCCGAAGGCTGATGTAATCGTGACCAATCCGACCGAGTACGCGGTCGCGCTCAAGTATGACCAATCGGCGATGTCGGCCCCGCGCGTCGTGGCGAAGGGGACCGACTTTTTGGCGTTGCGTATTCGGCAAATTGCACAGGAGCACGGCATCCCGATCGTGCAGCGCCCGCCGCTGGCCCGCGGGCTGTACGCGGCGGTTGACGTCGGCGATGAGATTCCGGCGAATTTCTACCGGGCGGTGGCCGAGGTGCTCGCGTATGTGTTTCAGTTGAGCGGGAGAGCAGCTTGAAGAGTGAATGCAGAATGAAGAATGAAGAATGCAGAAAGCGGCCTGCGTGCGCGAGCGACACTCGCCCAGTTTGGCGACCTTCTGCATTCTGCATTCACCATTCTGCATTAACCGTGCTTGAAGTGGCGACGCCCAAATAACCGGAGCCGTTCTTGTTGGATCAGAACCCCATCATCGCCGCACTGACTCGCTATCGCGGGTTGATATTCCCGTGCGCGGCGGGGGCGTTGATCTTTGTCATTCTGATTCCGCTGCCGACGTGGCTGCTCGATTATCTGCTGCTCGTGAACATCCTGCTGGCGGTGGTGGTGATGATGACCACCATGTATATCAAATCGCCGCTGGAGTTTTCGAGCTTTCCGTCAATGCTGCTGGCGCTCACGTTGCTACGGCTGGTGTCGAATACGGCTACTACGCGTCTGATTCTGGCGAATGGCGGCGAGGGGACGGATGCGGCGGGCGAGGTGGTCAAGACGTTTGGCGAGTTTGTCGCCGGCGGGTCGCTCGCGGTCGGCGTAATCATCTTTGCGATCATCATGGTCATTCAGTTTGTGGTGATCACGAAGGGTGCGACGCGCATCGCCGAAGTCGCGGCGCGGTTCACGTTGGACGGCATGCCCGGCAAGCAGATGGCGATCGATGCCGATCTGAACGCGGGAATTATCGATGATGTGGAGGCGAAACGGCGTCGCAAAGAAATCACGGCTGAGGCCGACTTTTTCGGCTCGATGGATGGTGCGAGCAAATTTGTGCGCGGCGACGCGGTCGCGGGAATCATCATCACGTTTGTAAACATTCTCGGCGGGCTTTATGTCGGTATGGTCGAGCACAGCATGGACCTCATGGAGAGCCTGGAGGTCTACACCAAGCTGACCATTGGCGACGGTCTCGCCTCGGCAGTGCCGGCGTTTGTACTGTCGGTCGGCGCGGGCATGCTCGTCACGCGAAACACGGCCCAGAGCAACATGGGCGAAGAGGTGCTCGGGCAGCTCTTTTCCAAGCCGACCGCGATTTCGGTCGCGGCTGCGTTCCTCGCGATTCTCATGCTCACGCCGTTGCCGAAAGTTCCGCTGTTCGCGCTGGCGGCGGGTTGCGGCATGATGGCGTTTTTCGTGAATCAGAACCAGACGCAGGTCGCCGCGCAGAAAGTCGTCGCCGAAAACAACGCCAAGCCCAAGCCCGAGCCGGAGAAGATCGAGAATCAGCTCAATGTCGATGCGCTCGAATTGCAGATCGGTCTAGGATTGGTACGACTCGTCGATCGGGCGCGCGGCGGCGATTTGCTCGAACGCATCAACGGCGTACGTAAGCAAATGGCGACTGAGCTGGGCATCGTCGTGCCGCCGATTCGCATTCGTGACAACGCCGCGCTGCCGCCGAGCAGTTATGAGTTGATGCTGCGCGGGCAGTCGATCGCGCAGGCCGAGATCGTCGCCGATCAATTGATGGCGATCGACTCGGGTCTGGCGTCGGATCAGCTTTATGGCACGGCGACGCGCGAGCCGGCGTTCGGGTTGCCGGCGTTTTGGATTCAGCCTGCGGATCGCGAATTCGCCGAGCGGCGGCACTACACGGTGGTCGAGCCGACGGGCGTGCTGGCGACGCATCTGACTGAATTGCTCAAGCGACACGCGGCCGACCTGCTGACGCGATCGGAAACGGCCAAGCTGGTCGACAACTTGAAGTTGAAGAATCAACCGCTCGTTGACGAGGTGATTCCGGGGTTGCTGAAGCTGGGCGAGGTGCAGCGTGTGCTGCAAAACCTGCTGCGCGAACGTGTGCCGATCCGCGATCTGGAAGCGATTCTCGAATCGCTGGGCGATTGGGCGAGCAAGACCAAGGACAGCGAGATCCTGACCGAATACGCTCGCAACGCGCTGGCCCGCGTGATTTGCAGTCAGTACAAGGACCACACGAATACAGTGCATTGCGTGACATTTGACCCGCAGGCCGAGGATTTCATCGCGGCCAACATTCAGCGGCTCGATCAGGGTTCACATCTGGCGATACCGCCGGATCGGCAGTCGCAACTCGTGTCGTCGGCGCGCAAGCAGATTGACGAGGCGTCGGCGCAGGTGGGCGGGGCGACGCCGGTCATTTTGTGCTCGCCGCCGATCCGCCTTTGGGTTCGTCGCATGATCGAACCGATATTACCGAGTACGCCGGTGCTTGGGCTGAATGAGATCGTTCGCGGCGTGGATGTGCATGCTCACGGGGTGATCAGTGTCGACGGGATCCGTTCAAACGTTTCGCGCGGCGTCCATGCCTGAAGCGCTGGCGCGGGTGAAGCAGGAGCTCGGCCCGGAAGCCGTGATTTTGGGTACGCGCACGTTGCCGGCGGGATCGATTCGCGGGCTGGTGGGTAAGACGGCGGTGGAGATTACCGCGGCGCTGCCGACGGGCGAGTCGCCGGCACCGCGCGCGACTCGACAAACACGCGTACCCGCGCCGCCGACGCCGAGTGCGGATCGCGTGGGCCCGCCGTCCGCGAGTGCTCCGGCGATCCCCGATCAACTGTTGCCGTACTACACGCGGCTCGTGCAATGCGAATACAGTGAACAACTCGCGGCAAAGCTCGTGCAAAACGCCGCGATGCTCGGTGGCGCGGGCGATCCGCGGCGGACGCGCGAGATCATCGGCAAGTTGATCGCTAGCATGATTCCCGTCGCCGGCGGTATCGAACTGGTGGAAGGGCGGCGAAAGTCCGTCGCGCTGATCGGCCCGCCCGGCGCGGGCAAGACGACAACACTGGCGAAGTTGGCGGCACAGTTTCGGCTGCGAATGCGAAAACGCGTCGCAATCGTATCGCTTGATATGCATCGTTTGGCCAACCACGAGCAGATTCGTCGCTATGGCGAGCTGATCGGCGTGCCGGTGTCCGTCGCCAATACGCCGACACGCGTACGCGATGTTTTTCGAACGCTGCCCGAAGTGGATCTCGTGCTGATTGACTCGCACGGCGTCTCGCCACGCGAGCGCGGGCGATTCGCGCGGCTGGCGGCGATGCTGCGCGCGGCCAAGCCGGACGAGACGCATCTTGTCTTGCCGGCGTCGATGGCGGCGGCGGT
>JBJXFK010000347.1:0-11618 GCA_046155505.1 Phycisphaerae bacterium | reverse complement strand
GCGTCGGCGTCAACGGGATCGGGTCGCTGCAGGTCGATGCCGGCGGGCAGGTGCTCGCCCGAAACCTGCAGGTGCCCGCGGCATCGCTCAACGGACGCGGGACGCTCGAACTCGCGGCGACCAGCGCAGCAAGCATCACCACCCTAAACCTCGTGCTTGGAAACGACGCCGGGCCGCTGTGTACCGCTTCCATCGGAAACGGCGGCGTGCTGAACGCCACGGATGGGGGCAACGGCGTGGTCATCCGCACCACCGGGGTATTCACGGTCCAGGAAGGCGGACTGCTCGACGCGTCCGGTCTCATCATCATCGACGGCGGGGAACTGATGGTTGGCGGTGAGGTCGAGGCCGGCACGCTCGTTGACGTGGATGGTGGCGGTCTGTTGCGTTCTGTCGCCACCACCGCCGGAACTCCGCTTGTCGATGGACCTGTTCGCGTCCAACTCGGTGCCGTGCTCGAAGTGCTGCTCAACGATCTCACCGTCGGCGACGCCACCGACCCGATCGGCTTCGAGGCCCAGAACGGCAGCCTCATCTCCGTCGGCGCTCACACGCTCACGATCCATGATTCCAATCGTGCCATCACCCACGTCACGACGATCAACGGCGGCGAGATCATCGCTCCGAACGGATTCGAGATCGTCACTGCCGGCGGCGTCAATGGCACGCTCGACGGCACGGGAACGATCACCACGAAGGAGTTGTTCTACAACTCCGGCGGGGGCGTCATCACCGCGACCACGGCCGCCGGGATCACCATCAACGGCAAACTCCGCAACAACTCCGGGCTGATCGACGGGACGAAGTACACGTTCAATGACAACCCCGCCATCCCGGACAGCGGCTGGACCGGCGCGGGCACCATCGCCGCCCAAGTCGTCTTCAACTCCGGCACCGAAGTCAACGCTCTGGCGAATATGACGATGGGCGACGGCAGCAACTTCGCTGTGACGTTCAACGCGGGTAGCGAGTTGCATGCGGACACGCGGACGGTGACGCTGCTCGATGGAAACGGATTGGCCTTGCCAAGTGTGACTGACCTAAACGGCGGGCACGTCGTCTGCGCCCAGCAATTGACGGTGCAGCCCGGACGTCGGCTGTCGGGTCGCGGCGGAAGCATCGATTCGCCGCTCGTTCGGGTGTTTGGGCGACTCAGCCCCGGCGAACTGATCGGTGAGCCGGCAGGCGAGACGGGCGAGTTGACGATCAACGGGAATCTTGAGCTCGATCCAGGCTCCGATACCGACATCGAAATCGGCGGTCTGCTCGGTCCGGTCCAGTACGACGCCATCGTCGTCAACGGCGTGGCGACATTGGGCGGCACGCTCAACATGAGCTTCATCAACGGCTTCAATCCGCCGCTGGGTTCGACCTGGGTGATCATGCGATACGATTCCAAGGTCGGCGATTTCAGCAACATCACCGGCACCGGCGGGTTGTGTGGGCTGGATATCGCGGTCGGCGATACGGCGATTGTCGCGCGGGTCGGTCTGGTCGGCGACACGGATAACGATGGTGACGTGGATTTGACGGATTTGTCGCGGTTGCTGGCGCAGTTTGGTTGCAACGGCAACGTTGAATTTCCGTGCCCGATCGATTTCGACTTCAACCTGGATACCGATCTGACGGATCTGTCGATGTTGCTGACGAATTTCGGGTTGAGCTGTCCGTAAGCGTTCGCGTGAAGTGAAGTGGCACGCACGCCGATCGCGCGAGCAGCGCGGTCGGCGTGCGTCTTTCTTGTTTGCAGCTTATCGAGCGGGATTTTCTCGAAGTAGCATGAGCGGCAGTTGTTCAAGATTCGCGTGATCGAGGATGCGTTTCATTTCGCGCGTCGCTTCGCGCAGGCCGATGAACATCGCGCGGGCGACGATGCTGTGGCCGATGTTGAATTCGCCGAAGCCGGGGACGCAGGCGAGCTCGTGGACGTTGCGATACGTCAACCCGTGGCCGGCATGCACTTCGAGGCCGCAGTCGATGCCGCCGAGCAGCGATTCGGCAAGCCGGCGGACCTCGCGCTGCCGAGCGCGTTCGCCTTTCGCGTGCGCATAGCCGCCGGTCCAGAGTTCGATGGCGTCGAAGCCGCAGGCGGCGCTGGCTTCGATTTGCTCTTTGATCGGTTCGATGAACGCGCTCGTCACGATGCCTGCGCCTTTGATGCGCTTGACGACAGCGGCGATCGGCTTGCGAAGCTTGACGACATCGAGCCCGCCCTCCGTCGTCACTTCCTCGCGTTTCTCGGGGACCAGCGTGACCTGTGCCGGCTTCAGTTCAAGCGCGATTTTCACGATCGGCGCGGCGATCGCCATCTCCATGTTCAGCTTGGTCGCAACCGTTTGTCGCAGCAGCCGGGCGTCGCGGTCGTTGATGTGGCGTCTATCCTCGCGCAGATGAAACGTGATGCAATCGGCACCGCCCAGTTCGGCCTCCATCGCGGCCCACACGGGATCAGGTTCGTCCGCCCGACGGGCCTGACGAACGGTGGCGACGTGATCGATGTTCACACCCAACTTGGCCATGCGACGCTCCTTCGGCGGCTCTCCGCCTTCTGAGGCGTCGTATGGTAGAGTCGATCCGGCTCGCCGTGTGGCCCACTGCCCATCTGCGCCGATCAGCCGCAGCTTGTGCCAAATTGCGACAGGAGTAGCGCCAAATCGGTGAGCGTGACCGCGCCGTCATCGTCGATATCGCCGTCACCGAACACCGCGCCGCTCGGCTGACCAAAATTGCTGAGCAGAATCGCGAGATCAGTCAGATTCACCCGGCGATCGTTGTCCAGATCGCCTTGGCAAACCGCGAGTCGCGTCACCGCAATTCCGCCAAGCTGAGGCGTTGCGATATTCGCGAGGAATTCCCATTCATCGTTGTCGGCAATATAGTTGTAGCGGTTGATCCCCGCACCGAAGTGGCTGGAGACGTACATCTCGCGATCGTCCGGGCTGAACGCGACGTCGATCGGCGACGGGAATGAGCGTGCCTTGTGCAGGTACGGCACGCCGGAGGCGTCGAATCGATACCGAAAAATCGAGTTCCCGGCGATATCGCAGACATACAGTTCGTCGCCTTTGAATCGCATGAAGTGGATGCTGCTCGTGCCCGGTCCGAAATTGCCGATGTACGAATACGTTCCGTCCAAATTGCGTGAGAAGCGGCGGATAAAGGTGTAGCTTGAAACAAACAACTGTTGGTCCGCGGGACGAAATGCGATGCCGAGTTGATTCGCACCGTCGGGCATCTGGATCGTGCCGTTGGCGAGAGCATTGTCAGCCCCGTCGAATACGAAGCGCGAGACCATACCGCCGGTGAAGTTGGTCACAAACAACTCACCGTCGACCGGGCTGAATGCGATCTGCGCGCAATCGGTAATGCTGTTGCCGGAGATCAACGCACCGATGGTCACGGTCGTCAAATCCGGCGAGAATGTGCAGCGCTGCACCGAGCCGTTTCCGCTGTGCGCGGCGCGGTTGCCGATGAACGCTTCGAGCGGCGAGCGAAACGCGACCGAGACGGGATCGTTGAGCGACGCACCGGGGATGCTCGTTACCGGCGATTCGATCGCGAATGGTTCGGTGAGCAGGTAACGTCGCACAGGCTGGCCGCCGCCCGCACCCACGGGCGTTTCGGCGACGATCACTTGATACGACTGTGCCACTGCCAGTGGACAAAGTAACGCCACAGCGCTGGTGATGATGGATCGGCATGCACGGTGCATCATTGGGACTCCCCTTCCGCGTCTTGACTGCAAAGAGCAACGACTCTTGCTCTTTCTATCCTAGCGACCGGCCATGCGAACGCTGACAAAATTCGATGGACAAAAAGTCCGAAAACCATACCGCACGGAATTGCCCCTTCAAGATCAGGAATGCAGGGAGCGAACGCGGACGCGCCTCGCTGTCGAGGCTGTATGATCGACTCGAGTCGATTGGTCGAATCATTCGAGGTGAACTGTGCGGAAAATAACCCTAGCCGCGCCTATTTTCGCAGCCGCGCTCTGCGCTATTGGTCGCGCCGCTGAGCCGATTCACGTCGCCTTTCTCTGGCACATGCATCAGCCCATTTATTATCCGTACGAAAACGCCGTGCAGGCCGATGCCAATTCTCGCTACGGCTTCAGCGTCGTCGATATCCACAATCAACGCTTCGGCCCGTACGCCACCTGGCCGCGCGATGCGATTCAGACCGGGTCGTTGCTGCCGCACCTCGGTGCGCAGGTCAGCTTCACCGGCGCGCTAATCGAAAACCTGAACGCAATCCGCAATGCCGGCGTCAACGGCGGCATGTGGAACAACTGGGACGGGGCATACGACCAGTCGCGCGGCTGGCTCACCGCGCTCGGCAATCGCCGCATGGATCTGGTCGCGTTCGGCTATCACCACCCGCTCATGCCGCTGCTCGACGAACTCGACATTCGCATGCAGATCAAGCTGCACAAGCACGTCTACGCGCAGACATGGAGCGGCACCGGCTACTCACGCGGCATCTTCCCGCCCGAGACGGCATTCAGCACGCGCATCATTCCCGCGCTCGTTGCCGAGGGCATCGAATGGGCGATCGTGGACAACATCCACTTCGACCGCGCCTGCGTCAGCTACCCGCATACCAATGCGTCAAACCTCTATGCCCCGAATCGCGCCGATCAGGTGAACCCCGACCCCGCGACCACCGGCGGTGCGTGGGTGCAACTCAACAATCTCTGGGCACCGAGTCGCGTCAGCGCACCGTTCGGCTATCGCCCGCACTGGGTGCAGCACGTCAACCCCGATACCGGCGTCGTCACGCGCATGATCGCCGTCCCCGCCGCCCGCTACGAGGGCAACGAAGACGGTCGCGGCGGCTATGGCGCATTCCTGTATAGCACCGTGATGAATCAGTACATCCAGTACAACACCGACCCCGCCCGGCCGATGCTCGTCATGCTGCACCACGACGGCGACAACTTCGGCGGCGGCACCGAAGCGTATTACCACAGCAATTTTCAGAACATGGTCAATTGGGCCGCGTCCGATCCGATGTATGACGTGACGACGGTTGATGATTATCTCGAACGCTATCCCGTGCCGCTCGCCGATGTCATTCACGTCGAAAGCGGCTCATGGGCCGGCGCGGACAATGGCGATCCCGAGTTCAAGAAGTGGCTCGGCGATCCCGGGTCCAACGGGTACAGCCCCGACATCAACAGTTGGGCCGTGCTGATCGCGGCCAAGAACTACGTCTTCACCGCCGAGCAGATCGCCCCCGCGGTCAGCGTCGCCAACATCCTCGCCGGCACGGGCACGAACACCGAGAAGGCCTGGCGCTGGCTGCTTTGTTCGCAGGCGAGCGACTATTGGTATTGGGACGGCCAGCAGCCGTGGGACAGCAACGTCACGCGCGGCAGCAATCAGGCGGTCGCGTTCGCGCAGCTCGTCACGGCGAGCGGCACGGACAACACCGCACCGACCGTGTTTGTGCCGCAGCGAAGTCCGTACAACCCCGGTGCGTTTGAGTTTGGGCAGCAGCCGGAAAGCCGCGATTTCGAAGTCTGGACGCTCGCCCACGACATCAGCGGCATCGCGACAGTCACACTCAAATGGCGCGTCGACGCCGACGGCGTGAATCCGATCGCGTCGGTTCAAAACGAGACTTACGCGGGTGGCCCCGAGGTCGGCGCGTGGAACAGCATCGCGATGACCGGTTCATCGCTTCCCAATCCGCCCGCCGGCACGCTCGCCGCGACCGTTCGCGCGCAGCGCTACGCCGCGACGATCACCGGCCAGAGCGAAAAGCTCATCGACTATTACGTTGAGGCCGTCGATACTCGCGGCAATGTTCGCCGCAGCGACATTCAGCATGCCTGGGTCGGCAGCGGCACGACCGGCGGCGGTGGCGGAGATGTCGTGACGATCGCGCCGAATCCGCCCGCGGCCGGGCAGAACGCGACCATCTCGTACAACCCGGCGGGTCGCAATCTCGCGGGCGCGGCGCAGGTGTATCTGCACTATGGCTTCAACCAATGGTCACAGACCGTTTCACCCGATCCGCCGATGATCTGGAACGCGGCGACATCTCGCTGGACGATCACCGTGCCTGTGTCGAGCAGCGCGGCGCAGCTCGACGTCGTCTTCAACAACGGCAGCGGGACATGGGACAACAACGGCGGCGCGGATTGGCACTTCGCCGCCACCGGCGGGCAGCAGCCGGCGTGGGCGATGAACGGCGTGCTCGACACGGGAACCTGCGGCGAGGGGTCGCAGCCAGTCTGCTTGATCGCCAGTAACGGCGGCATGAGCCTGTGGGCGGGCGTTGTCGGCGATGTGCTCTATGTCGCGACCAACGACGCGGGCGAGGGCAACGATCATTTCATCTATCTCGCGTTGACGCCGGCGGCGCTGCGGGCCGCGAATTGGGCGAAGGCGGGGCAGATCGCCGGCTGGGATGCGTTCCTTGCCGACGAGAACAACAACGACTACGAAAGCTGGTTCGACGCAACGGGCACGCGACAGGCGGCGACCGGTGCCAACGGCGGTGTGCTCGAAGGCACACTGAACCTCCGCGAGGAATTTGGCAGCTTGCCGACGCAGATTTATGCGGCGGTCGGTGCCTACGCGAGCGCTGACGGCGGTGCGCTCGTGCCCAGCAAACAGGTGCCGGCAAGCGTGAACGGCAACGGCAACGGCAACATCGATGCGAGTGAGTACGTCTTGATCGATTTGGTCGAGCTGGCAGGCAACGCGCCGGTGCCGTGCCCGGAAGATTTGAACGGCGATGAACAGATCAATCTCAGCGACCTGTCGATTTTGCTCGCAAACTTTGGCGCGAGCAGCGCGACGCCGGAGCAGGGAGACACTGATGGTGACGGGGACGTTGATTTGACGGATTTGTCGCGCGTGCTCGCGATATTTGGCACGGCGTGCGGATAGCAGAGGGTCGCTCGCTCGAGAATCTGTGGAGAATCTTCACGCCGGTCGCATTCAATAGCTATTGAGGGTATAGGCGATGAACGAGGTATCGGTTCAAAAGTACCTTTCGCGCGGGACATCGGCGACGACGAGCGACGGTCGGAGGATCGTCTTTGGACCGAACGACACTCGATTTGGCGGCGCGGTGCAGCTTCGGGTGAAGCTAGAACTTGAGCCTGATCGTCGCGAAAAGCACTCTGATCTGATTCGCGCCACATCACGATTCACGGATGATTCGGGGCGGATCTGGGAAACCTGCGACCGAATCTCAGTTGCCGATCTGTATCACGAGGCGATCCGCAGGCCGATTTTCGCGTTCGCAAGCCCGGTCAAAGCGAAGGCCGGGAGCACTGCTGGGGCGCAGGTCGATCGCGTCGAGACACATACGCTGATTCGCGATGCAGTGATTGACGTTGACGACAGCGAATTCCGACCAGTTTGCGTATACCGCGAGAAGGCGAATTGGCAAGCCGATTGGGATCGATACGAAAAACTCATATTCCTGATGCAGGAGAAGTTTCTCTATGCGAAGGTGAACATCCTCGAGCGCGTTCTCACGCGGACGGCTCCGGCTGTTTTTGAGAACCGATCGGTCCATATGCTCGTTTGGCCGGAGTATTCTCCGGCGACCTCGACGGCCATCGCGGCCGGTGGGGAGCCAATCACCATCGACCGAGTAGACTACTGCCAACTCGCGCCACTCTCCGCGGAGATTCGGCTCGCCGATTTCCTTTGGTCATCTGTCTGGCGACGCGAGCGCGACGACGATGTTGAATTCTGGCAGCGCGAGTCGCCGACGATGGCAAAATGCACGCCGACATCGGAGCGGGGCGAGCCGACTCCGGGTGTCACCGTTCAATAGGTTCATTGGAGATGTGTCGCAAGGTCATTCCCGGTTTGAAAAGTCAGGCACACATGTTCGACCACATGCTGTCGGCATTCGGACTCACCAAGCGAACCGAGTACGACGACGAGGCGTATGTGCAGAAGTTCGCCGAGGCGAAGGACGCCGCCATTCGCGAAGCGATCGGGCCGATGCACGAGATGGTCCTGCACGCGATCATCCCCTACGCGGTCGGCGGAGCGCTCGACCTCTATCCGTTTCACTATGCCCGCGGCGGCACGGTGTACGCCACGCAGGAGGTGATGGACCCAAACCCTGCAAACGGCCCCCTGCGCAACAAGCTCGGTCGCTATGAGTTGGTCGCCTGTTTGCGCAAGGCGTTCAGCTACTCAGAAGAAGATTCCGGCTCGACAACTCATGAAGCAGAGACAGACTCCGCACGAGGTCCGGCGCGCGAGGGCGACCGCCTTGTTTCGCGTGTCCTGAATCCGATTGCGCGATACTCCGCCATGGCCGTGCTTCAGCCCGGCGAAACGGCGGAAATTCCTGAGACCGAAGACGCGCAGCCCGGCGATCCGGACAATCTGTATGTACTCTTCGATGAATTTGAGCTGCGCGGCGATTTCAACGTCCTCGGCGAACGCTGCGGCCTGCTGCTTTGCATGCCCATCCACAAACGTGAATGCGATTTCGCGCGGCAGAACTCCGGCAAGGAATTGATCGCACGGCTCAAAACCGCCGGCGTGTATCCCTACTCGGACTTGACCCGCCGCCCCGTGGTTTAGCGCCAGTCCGGAATCCTGGCGCGATCACGGCAGCGAGCGTTCGCCAATCGCCCACTCATTCTCTGCGCTCTCTGTGCCTCTGTGGTTCGACTCCTTCCTGCTGCTCGTCGGTCACTCGCACACCGATCCAAACACGGTCAACAGGGTCGCCAGGTCTACCAAGTCCACGTCCCCATCCCGATCCGTATCCCCTTGGCCCGGCGTCGCGCCGCTTGGCAGGCCGAAATTGATAAGCAGGATTGCTAGATCGGTCAGCCCGATCGAACCGTCGCGATCGAGATCGGCCGGACAGTTTGGCTGCGGCGGATTCCAGACCGCGATTTGAGTCGGAGCGGTCGCTTCGCTGCCGACGATCGGCCCGGTTTCGGTGAACTCGCCGGTCGCGAGCACGTCGAACGTGAACAGCCCGACGCGATTATCGATCGCGCTGAACGAATCGGTCACAAGCACGAACTCGCCCAGCGTTTGCACGTCGCCGACCGAGCCTTGGATGCCGAAATCGTATGAAAAGCCGGTCTCAGTCAGCACGCCGTTCTCGGCGTTGATCGCGAAGGACAGCACGGTGCCGTCGGAGCCGTGCGCGACGAACAGCAGCGCGCCGTCGGGCGAGAACGAGCTTTTGTTCGGTGCCCGATCGGAACTGATGAACGGGCTGCCCGGGATTTCGCTGAGCATTCCATTCGCGTCGATGAAGCAGCCCAGAATGCGATCGTCATTGCCGCTGATGCCGCCGCCGGCGTAGAGTCGCGAGCCGTCGGGCGACACTTCGAGGCTGAGCGGATAGGTGCCGCCGGTCGGGAAGGTCTGAATCTCGGTCAACTCGCCCGCTGGCGACACGTCGAACACGCGGATGAAAAACGAATTCGAATCGCCGGCATAAACGAAGCGGCGATTGGGGTGAACATCGAGCGCGCTGGTGAACGAGCCGCCGGGGCCGCGATCGGCTTCGACGAGCGTGGCCGACTCGGGGTCGAACGTGTAGGAGATGACCTCGTTCGCTCCGCCGAATTGTGTGCGCGTGACGACGAGCAGCGTGTCGGTCACCCAGCGCAGTTCAAGCGGGCTGTTCGGTGTGATGGCGGTTTCGACGACGTTCATCGTCGCGTCGGCGGCAATCTCGATGATGGTAACTTGCTCAGGGTCGAGCGCGGTGGTGTGCGTCGTCGCGATGAATCGGCCGCTCGGCGAAATATCGATTGCGTATGCGTTTGTCCCGGGAACGGCCGGCCCGCTCGCCGGGCGGGTCTGGATCACGAGTTTCTGAACGAACGTCGGCCGGCCGTCGTCGCCGATGACGAACGAGGTAACCGCTCCTTCGAGGTTGCCGTTGTTGGCGATGAAGGCGGCACGCTGAGCGGACTGTGCGTAGGCCGAGGCGGCGCACGCGAGCGAGATGACGCTGAGAAGCGAGGTACGCACGAGTGGTGATTTCATAGTGGTTTCCTCCGGAGAAATTTCAGCGTCGCGGCGACGCCGTGTGTCGAGCACGCATCCGAACCCGGAGCGCGAGCGACGGGGGAACATGATCGAAGTAGCGAGTATCGAGTTGGGAAAAGCAGGCATTCGCTTCAACTCGCTACTCGATACTCGCTACTCGATACTCGCTACTCGTTACTCTCCGCGTGTTACCCCACTCGCTCGCGCTCGGGGTTCGGACTCGGACACGGACGGCGTCGGACGCGGTGGTCGATCACGACGCACCGAGCAGCTCGCCAATCACACGATACGCGCTCGGCAGTGGTTTTTGCCAGAGCATTTCGACGCGCAGACGGAAACCCGGCAGCGTTTGACTGTGATACACGCCAGCGTCGATCGATGCTTCGCGAAACGGCAACAGCGAACCATCGGCGGCGCGGTCGCGCACGAGAAACGTCGCGCGCTGCTGCTCGGGGTCAATGATCCAATATTCCAGAACTCCACCCTCTTCGTACTTCGTCCGCTTTAGCTCGTAGTCGCGCTCAACACTCTCCGGCGAGACAACTTCAACAGCCAGATCCGGCGGGCCGTCGACGTAGCCGTTGCGCATGATGCCTGTACGTGCCGCAGCGACGAAAGCGACGTCTGGCTCGGGCGCGTTTGCGTGTGAAAGTCGAAACGCAACGCGATTCACAGTCACATGTCCGACCCTTCGCTCACGCACGTAGCCCGCGAAGAGCTCGTACAACCAGCCGACCAAATCGTTGTTCGCGATACTCTCGGGCGAAGCCATGTGAATCCTTCCATCCAACAAGTCCGCCTTGGCGTGCTCCTGGACGAGCTCGAGGAAATCTCCGAACGTGAACACGTCGCGGCGCTGCTTCGTGACCATGAGAATTCTCCACCGCTGAATTATACCTGCGCGAGCCGTGCCATTCGCCCTGTTTTGATCCCGTCGCCGCGAGCCGCTCGCGTCTTACACCTCCCTTGGGCTTCGCCTGCGATGCAGCTATGCTCTCTGCGCGGCGAACGAGAATCCGCCCACGAAGGAACCCGACATGCTCAAGACCCCGCTCAACGAATTCCACCGCGACTGCGGCGGAAAAATGGTCGATTTCGCCGGCTGGGAAATGCCGGTCGTCTACACCGGCATCATCGAAGAACACAAATACACGCGCGAACACGTCAGCCTGTTCGATGTGTCGCACATGGGCCGCGTCGAATTTCGCGGCAGCGGTGCGGGGGCGTTTCTCGAAAAGCTCGTCACGCGGCGGCTCGGCGACATGAAGGTCGGCCAGTGTCGCTATGGCCATGTCTGCCGCGCCGACGGCGGCATGCTCGACGACGTGATTGTCTCGCGTTACGAGACGCACTGGTTCATGGTCTGCAACGCCAGCAATCGCGAAAAGCTGCTCGCATGGTTCGATGAGCACAAGTCGGCCTTCGACGTGCAATTCACCGACCAGACGTTCGACACGGCGATGATCGCGATCCAAGGCCCCGAAGCCGTCGGCATCATCGATCAGCTCGCGCCGTTCAAGGCCAGCGACATCAAGCGCTATCACTTCAAAACCGGCAATGCGATGGGCATGGAATACTACGTCGCCCGCAGCGGCTACACGGGCGAGGACGGCA
>JBJXFK010000345.1:0-4766 GCA_046155505.1 Phycisphaerae bacterium | reverse complement strand
TCTGACGATGGTCTTTCTCAGCCGCGGCATCGGTGTGTCGGCGGGTTGTCATGTCGCGTACAACGTGATTACGCTCCTTATGAGTCGATGACGCCCGACCGTGTTCGGCCTGAGCGGCTCGGCGCCCCGTTTCGTGTCATGCTCAAACAGCACAACGCGTCGATCACGATTTGGGGAAGAGCAAGCCGTTCGGGAGGGGTTTCAGTCGTTCGCAGGAAAATCCCTTGCTTACGCGCGGGGCTCGGCTTGACGCCCGCGCGCCTATAATGTACTTGTGCGAGCCGTCCGTCTCACGTCATCTTGCTCGCCGCAACAGGAATTCGGTGATGAGCCTCGACAAGCTTGAACTCACACGCCTTTTGCACGCCGTCGAAGCCGGTCGGCCCGATGCATGGGACCGATTGTTGCCCGTCGTTTACGACGAATTGAAAAGACTCGCCGGCGGGCAACTTCGCCGCGAGCGAAGCGGGCACACCATGCAGCCGACGGCACTCGTCCATGAGTGTTACCTGCGGCTCGCGGGCGAGAACGGCCCGCACTGGGAAAACCGCACGCACTTTTTCGGAGCGGCCGCAAACGTCATGCGGCGTGTGCTCGTCGATCACGCCCGCGCGCGGCTCGCACAAAAGCGCGGCGGCGGAGCACTGGAACGAACGCAGCGCGACGACCTGGACGACGCACTCATCTCATTCGAGGAGCGATCAACCGACTTGCTCGCGCTCGATGAGGCACTCACGCGACTCGCGGCGATCGACGCCGAGCAAAGCCGCATTGTGGAGCTGCGATTCTTCGGCGGCCTTAGCACGGACGAGACGGCGGCGTATTTGAATGTCTCGCCGTCGAGCATCGACCGCGGCTGGCGGATCGCACGGGCCTGGCTGCTGCGTGAGATCGAGGGTCAATCGCCATGACGCCCGAGCGCTGGCGACAGGTGAACGAGTTGTTCGACGCGGCGACCGAGCGCGACGCGGGCGAGCGGGCGCGATTTCTCGCCGAGGCGTGCGGAAGCGACGCCGAATTGCGCAGCGAAGTGGAATCGCTGCTGGCGACTGACGAACGGGCAGACGTATTCATGCGCAACGCGACGCAAGCACGGCTCGCGCCGCCGACAGAGATGCCGACGCTCGAAGGCAAGCGGATCGGCGCGTATCGCGTCGCGCGGCGACTAGCGGTCGGCGGAATGGGCAGCGTCTGGCTCGGGCAGCGCGACGATGCACAGTTTCACAAAACCGTCGCGATCAAAGTCATCAAACGCGGCATGGATAGCGACGCGATTCTGCGCCGCTTCCTGAACGAGCGACAGGTACTCGCCGGCCTCGATCACCCGAACATCGCGCGGCTGCTCGACGGCGGCATGACCGACGATGGCACGCCCTATCTCATCATGGAATTCGTCGACGGCAAGCCAGTCGACGAATTCTGCGACGACAATCTGCTCGCCGTCTCCGAGCGCGTGCGGCTGTTTCGAAAAGTGTGCGACGCCGTGCAGTACGCGCACCGGCATCTGGTCATTCACCGCGACCTGAAGCCCGCGAACATTCTGGTCACCGCCGACGGCGAGCCGAAGCTGCTCGATTTCGGCATCGCCAAGCTGCTGCGCACCGACCTCGCGACGACGATGACCATGACCGCCGCCGGCGAGCAGGCGATGACGCCGGAGTATGCCAGCCCCGAGCAGGTGCGCGGCGAGGCGGTCTCGACGCAGAGCGATGTGTATTCGCTGGGTGTCGTGCTCTATGAACTGCTGACCGGGCAGCGGCCATATGACACGAGCGGCTCATCGCTCACGGAGATTGCTCGCGCGATCTGCGAAGTCGAGCCGCGACGCCCGAGCACGGTGATCGATCGACCGGTGCAGCGCGAGTCGGCGGGGACGATTATCCGCCGCGATGCGTATGCGATCGGCGCGGCCCGGCGAGTCGACCCGCGACGGCTGAAGCGAAATCTCAGCGGCGATCTGGACACAATCGTGTTGATGGCATTGCGCAAAGAGGCAGCGCGACGCTACGCGTCAGTAGAGGCGCTGGCGGAGGATCTGCGGCGACACGAAGCCGGCCTGCCGGTGCGGGCGCGGCCCGACACGCTGGGCTATCGCGCCGGCAAGTTTGTTCGGCGAAACGTGTTGCCGGTAACGCTGGTATCGGCGCTGTTCGTGCTGCTCGCGTCTGCGGTCGCGGTGACGACCTGGCAAGCGAGCGAAATTCGCGAGCAACGCAACGTGGCCGTCGCGGCGAACGGGGTCGCGCAGCGCGAACGCGATCGTGCGCGCGCCGAAGCCGAAGCTGCCCAAGCGGCGCGCGATCGGGCCGAAGTCGAGGCGCTCAAGTCGCGCAATCTCGCCGGCTATTTACAGAGCATGTTGGCGTCGATCGACCCCGATGTCGCCCGCGATCGCGACACGTCGGTATTGCAGGAATTGTTCGATCGCACCGACGAAGCTGCCGGCGTGCGATTGGCGGATCAGCCGGAGGTGCTCGCCGCCGTGCGATTCACGCTGGGAGAGGGCTATCGTCGCCTGGGTCGCCTCAGCGATGCGAAGCGAAACCTCGATGAGTCGCTCAAGCTGCGCGAGTCGCTGCCGCATCCTGATCCGACGGAAATCGCCAGCACGCTCAATGAGCTCGGCAGTCTCGCCCGGGACCAGGGCGACTACGAAACATCGCTGCTGCTCACCAAGCAGGCGATCAACAAACTCGCCCCGATTCACGGCGAGGACAGCGTGCTGGTCGGCAACGGCAAGAACAACCTGGCGCTGCTGATGCTCGACGCGGGAAAATATGAGGACGCCGAGAAGCTGTTTCGCGAAGCGATCGACATATTTCATCAGAACGCGGCGGGCGATGACGCCGTCTTGTCAAATTCGGCGAACAACCTCGGCCTGCTGCTCAAACGCAAGGGTCGCTATGCCGAGGCGCGCTCGCTCTATGAAGAGGCGATCGAGCGCGCGACGCGGCGATTCGGGCGCATCGCGGCCCGCGTCGGGCTGTACTCGTCCAATCTCGCCGCCCTGCACGAAGCCACCGGCGATTTCGAATCCGCCGAGCGCATGTACCGCGAGGCGATTGCCGTGCAGCGCGACGTGCACAAGCAGGGGCATTCCGATCTGGCGGTCACGCTCGACAATCTCGGGCGCTTGCTGTGTTCGCGCGGCCGAGCCGACGAGGCCGAGCCGATGATCCTCGAAGCACTCGGCATGCTGCGCCGTGAGATGGGCGAGGATCACCCGGATGTGTTGATCTGTCTGTCGAATCTATCGGTCGTGCGGCGGTCAGTGGGCGACTTGACCGAGGCCGAGCGATTGGCGCGGCAGGCATACGATGGCGTGCTCCGCGAGGTCGGCCCGAAACATCCGAAGACGGCGATGCTGGCGCAGCCGCTCGCGGCAGCGATGCGCGATCAGGGCCGGCTCGACGAGGCGCTCGAACTCACGGAAACCGCACGAAACACGATGCGCCGCGCGCTCGGCGAGAAGCACACGTTTTCGATCAACATCTCCATGTCGCTGGTGCGGATCGAATTCGCGCGCGGCAACCTGGAGCGGGCCGAGGCACTGTGCCGCGAGGCGCTCGAAGCGGCGACAGCGAACATGTCGCAGACCGAACCGACGCGCATCGAAGCGATCTCGTACCTCGGGCAAATTCTCACCGGAGCGGGAAAGCTGGACGAGGCTGAGCCGCTGCTGCGCGAGGCGCTCGCGATTCGGGAACGAACGCTCGATGCGCGGCATGAGATGGTGCTCGAATCGCGACGACACTTGGGCGAGTGCCTGACGGCGCGGAAGTGTTATCCGGACGCCGAACCATTGCTGCTCGACGCTGCGGAGCCGCCGTCGCGAATCTGGGTGCCGTCGGGTTGGTCGCAGGAAAAAGCCCTCCGCGCGGTGACCGCGCTCTACGAGGCATGGGAACGACCGGAGGCGGCCACGCCCTATCGCGCGCGGCTCGCGGAGCTTGCGGAATAGCCAGCCACGCCATTCGCGGCTTCATTCGGAATTCACTGCCAAGCGTTACAATCCCTTCATCGCCGCGGTGCATTCGCCTGAATGCACCCGCGCGCGACCGCACGCAGAAGGGAAGACGACTCATGGCCACCATCAGCCCGACGACGTTTACGAGCCATCCCGCGACCACGCGACCGGCCAAGCAGCCGTCGCCGGCGCAGCCCACGACGATGTCGGGCATCCCGCTGAAGACGGTCTACACGCAGGCCGATTTACCGAAGGATCTCGCGGGCAAGCTGGCTGAGGCCGGCAAGTTCCCCTACACGCGCGGCATTCACCCCGAGATGTATCGCAAGAAAGTCTGGACGATGCGGCAGTTCGCCGGCTTTGGCACGTCGCGCCAGACCAACGAACGATTCAAGTATCTGCTCGAGCATGGACAAACGGGCCTCAGCACGGCGTTCGATCTGCCGACGCTGATGGGACGCGACAGCGACGATCCGCTGGCGCTGGGCGAGGTCGGTAAGTGCGGCGTGGCGGTCAGTTCGCTGGAAGACATGCGCACGCTGTTCAGCGGCATCAACCTCGCCGACGTCAGCACGAGCATGACGATCAACGCCCCGGCGGCGATTCTGCTGGCGTTTTACATCTGCGTTGCGCAGGATCAGGGCGTGCCGCTGAGCAAACTGCGCGGCACGTTGCAGAACGACATCCTCAAAGAGTTTCACGCGCAGAACGAGTACGTCTTCCCGCCTGCGGCCAGCGTGAAGCTGGTGATCGACACGATCGAGTATGGCGCGCAGCACATGCCGCAGTGGAACACGGT
>JBJXFK010000326.1:0-15724 GCA_046155505.1 Phycisphaerae bacterium | reverse complement strand
GCGTCTGGCGGAGCTGCTGCCGGTAGCGGGGGTCGCGTCCACCCCGGCCTGATCCGCCTGCGGCCGGGTCGCGCCGCCGCACTTCCACCCCAGCGCGACTGCCCACGGGGTTCACCGGACGCTTACGTTGGACAGAACCACCCACCTGCGGCGGCGGGACTTCTACAACGACGGGCGGCAGTTCATGTTCCGCTTCGACGAAAAAGGCGGCAACTTGCGCGACATCCCCTGCCGGCACGACCTCGAAGAATTCATGCAGGAATATCTCGCCGCCGCGGGCGGCGACGCCGGCGAGGACGCCCCCCTCTTCCGCTCGGCGATCCGCCGCACCAAGCGGCTCGGCGACGCGGCGATGACCGGCAACGACATCCTGCGCATGGTCAAGCGCCGTTTCAAAGCCGCCGGGCTGCCGGCGCAGCGGCTGACGTATCATTCGTTTCGGGCGACGACGATTACCGATCTGCTGGATCAGGGCGTGGCGCTGGAAGACGTGCAGTTCCTGGCCGGGCATTCCGATCCGCGCACCACGCGGCTGTACGATCGCCGCAAGCGACAGGTGACGAGGAATATTGTGGAGAGGATTTCGATTTGACGGCAGCATGAAGCTCAGCCACCGAGCTCGATTGGCGCGGATAACCGCAAATCAACGTAGCCTGACGGCGAAAACGAAGCCGCGAATTTCCGCTTGACTCGTCTTCGCAAATATGCGAATATTATCATAGTGGAGTTCATTGGGAGACGGCACGGATGCCCGCGACTGAGGTGCTGTTTTACTGCGAGGCCGACGGGTCGGCTCCGGTCGAAGAATGGCTGGGCGAGCTCGCACGGCATGACCGACGGGCGTTCAACAAGTGTTGGGAGGTGATTCGTCGCCTTCAGGCGCTCGGCCATGACCTTCGTCGGCCGACGGCCGATTTGCTGGAGGACGGCATTTACGAACTCCGCGCCCGCGTGGGACAGGTGAACTACCGCGTGCTCTACTTCTTTTACGGTCGCAACGTGGCCATTCTCGCCCACGGGCTGACGAAAGAGCGGGCCATCCCGGCGACGGCATTGAAGCAGGCGAAGGAACGAAAGCGGCGATTTGAAGCCGCTCCGGATTTGCACACTTTGAAACGCGAGCGATAGGGATAGCGGCTATGAAGAAAAAAGTCATCACCAACGCACTCGAAATTCTCGATCGAAAGCACCCGCCCACGGCAGCCGATCGCAAGGCGCGAGCCAAGTTCGCACAGATGATGGATGTCGCCGAGCAGATTTATGCGCTGCGAACAGCCGCCGGCCTCACGCAAAAGGCGCTGGCCCGCCTGGTTGGAACCAGCGAGTCCGTGATCAGCCGGCTCGAAGATGCGGATTACGATCGGCACTCGATGGCCATGCTGCGGAGGATCGCCGGCGCGATGGGCCAGCGCGTCGAAGTGCGGTTCGTGCCGGCGAAGCGGGAACTTGAGCACGCGTAGTTCGGGTTCAGCCGCGCCTCAAAGCTCGACCGAAGCGACGGGGCGAACCCACCCGTCGCCGGGTCACCGGCGAACCGGTTGATGCATCGTACGTTTCGGACGACGACGATCAGCGCGCCCGGCGCAGCTTCGGTGCGACGCGCGGCTGGGTGTCCAGTGAAAATTCTTACGGATCAGAATTCCAGAATCGCGTCACGGCGGGTCATTTACCCAGAAGAACGCGGCCCAGATCATCCCAATCTAGAATTTGCCCTTGGAGAGAATCCCAATAGCTCAGCCCAAACTGACGTTGATTTTGCGAGTACAAGATCGAAGTCTGCCCAGTTGGGAGCACGGTTGCGGATGATATTTGTGATAAACTAAACTGCGGCTCAGTAATACGTTTGGGTGTCATCCCCAGCCATCCGACGTCTACTTCAAAGTACATTGTCAACTCATATCCGTGTGACAGCTTCGCGCGACCATGCCATTCCTTGTGCGAACCAGCCCTAATATAGTGCGACATGAACTGTGAGCTGTTCGAGAATCGTTCAGAAAACTCCTGTGCAACGCGTATCGAGCGCAAGCCTCGCGAGAGGCAAACTGAATGCGCGACAAATGGAGCCATTACCAGCGAGCTCACAACGAACACGATGGACAATAGGACAACATATGATCTGCGATTCATCGAATGGTCCGTCTGCCACGCACCCGCCACGGATTCAGCGGATCGCCCGACAACAAGTCAGTAATAGAGCCCTGTAGCAACTCCTGCGTCAATCGTCCGTTTATCCAGAGCCGGTGACTCGGAAATACGCTGCCGCTCAATTGAGCGGAAACCGTACCCTCGCTTCCGTCGCAGCAGAGCGAGGCATCTACCTGGTGCCAAATCCACCAACTCTGGTCCTCCGTGCGGGGCAAGCCTGCGATCAGAAAACCAAGGTCAACTCCTGGATTAGGGCGACCATACACAGTCCACGACAGATTAAGGCAACGAACAGGTCCGCGGCGGAGGATGTCATCAATGAATGAGGTTCCGGTAGTTGTGGAAACGCCGTTGACAACTAGGTAACCGAGTCCCTTTAAGGGACCCTCAAAGCCAACGTCATAGGTCAAGCGAATCTTTGCGTTGGTCAGTCGTCCGTCGCAGCACTCGAACTGAGCACCTAAATTCGACATCAAGCGGAAACTGCCGACGAGCTCTTCCGGATCCTCCGAAAACGCCAAATCGGTGGCACAAAGGAACGGGATGAACCCTGGCCATAGGCCTCCCAAGCACCATTCCGGTCGAATTCCCCAGTTCGGGGGGCCGCCGAGCGGACCGATGTAGCTCTTGGCGGTTACCGTCGCCAGCCACGTACACAAACCTCGCGGATCAACAAGTAATGGAGCTGAATTCGCGAGTGCCATCGTGAGGTTTGGACCGCCGCTTTCTCCAATTGGATCCCGGTTGATCCATCGCCCCATCCGCCCCGCATAGTACCGATACCCGTAATAGTTCAGCCCAGTCTCGCCGTCGAACTGCTTGGTGCTGAACCGCCACGGCTGCTCGTATTCGCCGCTTGCCGGCGTGTTGATGCGGTTGCCGTAGGCGTCGTATTCGTACGCTGCCGCAACCGCGCCGTAGTTCGTCCCGGCGGTCAGTTCCAGCAACTGGCCGACGTTGCCGTTGGCGTCGTACAGCAGCGCGAAGCTGCGATCGTCGCCGGTCGAGCCGGTGCCGACCGTGTCATAGATCGAGAGCAGCCCGCCGATGCCGCCGGCGGATTCGAGCGAATTGCCGCCGCCGTGCTGCCCGGCGAGGTCCAGGCCCCAGGCCTGCTTACGCCGCACCGCGATCGTCGGCGGCGTGCCCGCGGTCTCGTCGATTTCCAGCAGCATGAGCCAGCCGTTCCACACGAAGCGTTTATGCTCGCTCGGCGTCGTCGCCCACGCCGAGCCGTTGTGCGTGTACACCCGCTTTTCGGTTCGGCGACTCATGTAATCATAGCCAAATTCGACCCGCTTTGAGCCGGATTGCGGCACGAGCGGCTCGTAGGCGATCAGGCGGTTTTCGGCACCCCAGGTGTATTTCGAAAGCAAAGAGCCGTTGGCGGGGTTGCCGAAGTAAGCCTGCAGAACGGAGTGATCCATGAGGCCCGGGCATCCGCTGCCATCGGCGTCGGCTCGGGTGAACGCGGTCGCATTTCTCGCGTCGAAACGACGAAAAAACTCCCCTTGATTCGTGACGGTTAGCAAACTACTCTACCGATTCGCGGCAAGCTCTCGAGGCGAGCCGAGTGCCGATGTAGCTCAATGGCAGAGCGCGGCTTTCGTAAAGCCGAGGTTATGGGTTCAACTCCCATCATCGGCTGTGGCCACAAGCCCAGCCCCTGGCGCGACTTGCGCCAACCTGCCGACGCCGGGCAGTGACGATTCCGGGTTGAAACCGGGAGTACAAGTACTCCCGGTGTTTGACAGGAGTAACGTCAATGCAAGGTAAGCAATACTTGCCGATCCCCAAGCTCCGTTTGCACAAGGCCAGCGGCAAAGCGGCCGTGATGCTCGACGGGAAATACCACTACCTCGGGCCTTATGGGTCCGACGAATCGCAGCAGCGCTATGACCGCATGATCGCCGAGTGGCTGGCGAATCGGCGCACGACGACGGGGACGGAAGCCGCGCGGCTGCAACTCGACAAAGCCGAGCGGGCGACGGCGCTCGCGGCGCAATGCGTTGACGATGCGGTAGGGGCGCTGACGGTCGATGAGGTGCTCGCCGCGTACTGGACGTTTGCGGAGGGGCGGTATGTGCGCGACGGCAAGCCCCTGCGCGAACTCGGTCACATCAAGAAGGCCATGCGTCCGTTGCGGAAGCTGTACGGCAGTTCGCTTGCGGTGAGTTTCGGGCCGCGGGCGTTGAAGCTGGTTCGTTCGCAATTCATGGCCGCCGGAAGTTCGCGTACTCATATTAACCAGCAGGTCGCTCGAATCGTGCGCATCTGGAGATGGGCGGCGGGCGAAGAGTTGGTGCCTTCGGCGAACTGGCAGGCGCTGACCAGCGTCCCCGGCCTTCGACATGGGGAAGCGCGATCCGGCCGAAAGATCATGCCGGTTGCGGATGAGGTGGTCGAGGCGACGCTGCCGTACTGCGGGTCCGAGATCCGGGCGCTGATCGAACTGCAGCGGCTGTGCGGAGCGCGGTCCGGCGAGTTGGTGATCCTGCGCACGGTCGATATCGACATGTCGGCGCCGATCTGGGTGTACAGGCCGATCAGGCACAAGACCGAGGGGCACGGACATCAGCGAGTGATCTACTTTGGCCCAAAGTGCCAAGCAATCCTGAAGCCGTGTTTGCGTAGCTGCGTGACCGATTTTCTCTTCTCGCCGGCGCGAGCGCGGCAACGGCGATATGACGAACTGCGGGCACTGCGGCAGTCGCCGGTTCAGCCGTCGCAGATCAGCCGGAAGCGGTCGGCACCGCGAAAGGCACCCGGGGAGCATTGGACGGTGGCGTCGTACGCGGCTGCGGTACGATCAGCCGTCAAACGTGCGAATCGGGTGATCTTGATGGAGAACGAACGGCTTCATCTCAAGCGGCCGACTCTGCCGTTGTGGCATCCCCATCAACTTCGGCACGCCGCCGCGACTACTATTCGCAGGGAGTTTGGACTGGAAGTTGCAAAGGCGGTGCTCGGGCATGCAACGCTGCAGGCTGCGCAGATCTACGCCGAGGCGGATCAGCGGCGTGCCGTCGAAGTCGCGTCGAAGATCGGCTAGCGCAGGCCGTTTATCCTGAAGGCGCGAAGTAGCGGGGGGCATATGGACCACCAGGCGGATAGGCAGGTTGCGAAGTTCTCGTCGGTTTGGTTTTGGGCGACCCGAGACGCGGACAAGATTCGTGAACAGTGTCAGTCCGCGAGGTTTCCGCAAGTCGACGAATACCTGAATTACATCGGCGAGTCGTTCGGCGAAACGCACCGACTCGTGTTGAGCGCGCATGCGCAGGAAAGCCCGATACCACCCGACAGTCTGGCGATGATATTCGCCCGGATCATGGAATTTGATCGGCGCGCCGCCGTGCTGGTCAAAAACGTGCCGATTATGGATTGGCCCGGCACGCCCGGCTGCTCGCTCGCTCAATTCTCGGGGCGGTCGGGGTTGGAAGTCGCGATCGCATACTCGACCGCGGTGCGTTCCGGCCTGCAATACACGTTCAACTGGATCATGACACATAACCGCTTTCCCCGAACCATCGAGGAGATGCCACTGACCGGCGATGGCATGACAGAGTCATTCAGGAATTGGCCGGAGCGGGCCTACACCGAGCTGCGTGAGAAGACGATTGCGGCCGAGCCGGTCTGGATGATGCGGCGAGAAGGCGAGCGGGTTTGGGGGGCTGTGGTACTTGAGTATGAACGATATGTTGAGCAGACGCTCGCTCACACGACAACCTCGGACCGGGCTGCACGCGGTGAAGCGACACAAACGACGTCGCCGGACGGTGCAATGGCCTCGCGCCGGTCAGGCGGACCGAGTGAGCTTCCTCAATTTCAAAGTGATTCGCTGCATGTCGATACAAAGCAACAGACGCTGAGCCTAGGCAACCGGAGCACGCGAATCGGCGGTTCCGTCGCGTGGGATGCGTTCGTACTGCTCTACGAGAACCGCAACAGAGCGGTCGATCTCAGAGAGCGATTTGGACGATCGTCAAGAGACGTGGCGACCGACGTCCGATCCTTGCTCCGGCGGAATGGATTCTCCGACCTCGCCCAGCGAATCGTCGCGCAACGAGGCGTTGGACATGTCTTTGAATACCCGTAGCTGATGCCTGCGGTTTTCCTGCGATTTCCCTGCGCTTGTCCTGCGTTCATGTGGCTTACTTCCTTCGCAATCAATGCAAGGAGTAACACCACATGCCAGATTTACATGCTGAACGTCGCCTCTCCGTAACCACTGCCGCCCGCGAGGTTTTTGACGTTTCCCCCGAAACCGCCTGGCGCTGGGCCCTTCGCGGCGTCCGTGGTGTAAAGCTTGAAAGTCACGTCGTGGGCGGTCGGCGATTCACGACCCGCGAGGCCTGCGACCGGTTTCTCGCGCGACTCAATGGCTCACCCACTCCGCCGGGTCAGTTGCCACCGACGAACGGTCGGGCGGCCGCCGCGTCGCGAAAACTGGACGACTTGGGCATCTAGCACATCACAGCCACTTGTGTGAACCGGAGTCGTGATGAGCACGATGAACTCATTTTTTGGCCACGCCGCAATTTCATACGCAACCGAACTGCGGTGGCCGGTATTGCCGGTGCACGGCGTGATGGATGGGCGCTGCACTTGCGGGCGTGATGATTGCGACAGTGCGAGTAAACACCCGTGCACCCGCAACGGGCTGAAAGACGCGACAGTCGATGTCGACCAGATCAATATGTGGTGGAACAAATGCCCCGCCGCCAATATCGGCATCCGCACCGGAGCCGAGTCGGGCATCGTTGTGATCGACATCGATCCCCGGCATGGCGGCGATGCTACGCTCGTGGAGCTTGTCGAAACCTATGGCGAATTGCCTCCCACAGTCGAGTGTCTGACCGGCGGTGGTGGACGACATTTCTACTTTCGGCGCCCGGGACAGCTCGTAAAAAGCCGATCCGATCTTAGGCCTGGCATCGACGTCCGCGGCGACAGTGGGTACGCGGTGGCTCCGCCCTCCGTCCACGCAAATGGCACGTCTTATCAGTGGGTCGAGGGACGCGCGCCCGGCGAAATCGAGATCGCTGAACTGCCCGCTTGGCTGCTCGAAATTGTCGCTCCGAAACGTCGTGACCGAACGACGACGAAGCGCGCTCGTGAAACTGAAAAGGGCCATCAGTTGCTGCGGGATAGCGCCGAACGCTATGTCAAAAAGTGCGATGCGGCAGACGAGGGTGGTCGAAACGCAGCTGCATTCTCGTTGGCCGGCAATCTTGCCGCATTCGTGACCGAGGATGGCGATCGCCTGACGCCGACCGAGATCGTCGAATTCGTAGCCAACTGGAACGCGAGCAACGCCTCGCCGCTTCCCGATGGCGAGATCAGGTCGGTCGTATCGTCTGCGCTGAAGAACGGCACGCCACGAAAGGCGCACCTGGTTTCGGTAAAGAAACCGAAGGACGACGGCACGAAGACCCGCCCGAGGCCGGCGTTCACGCGAATCGATGCATTTCGACCGTTCCCGGTCCACGTGCTGCCGGCGCGGGTGAGAGAGTTCGTCGTCGCCGTCTCGCTCGCAACGGGAACCGACGTGTCATTCGCGTCGATGTCCGCGCTGGTCGTGCTGGCGGGTTGTATCGGCAATCGCATTGCGGTGCAGTTGAAATCCGGCTGGCCGGAGCCGAGTGTTTTGTGGGGCGTGCTGCTGGGCCGATCGGGATCGGTGAAAAGCCCGGTGCTCCGCGCGGTGACGCGCCCTTTGATTGAGATCTACAAGCAGTCGCGTGCGGCGCTGGCGGAACAGCGCGCCGATTATGAAGTCGCTGTGCGAAAGTACGAAGTCGAGATTGCCGAATGGCGTAAGAAGCAGAGAGATGGTCAGGGCGGTGATCCGCCGCTCGAGCCGACCGAACCCGTCGAACGACGCATCTTGGTCAGCGACATTACGATCGAGAAACTCGGCGCGCTGCTGGAGCAGAACCCGATGGGCTTGCTCCTGGTGCGCGACGAGCTTGCTGCGTGGGCTGGGAGCTTTGATCGTTACGCCTCAGGCGGAAAGGGCAGTGACCAGCCGGCGTGGCTATCTATGTACGGTGCCGACAATCTGGTGATTGATCGCAAGTCTGCTGCCTCGCCCGGGTTTGTCGAACGCGCGGCGGTGTCGGTGCTCGGCTCGATCCAGCCCGGAACTTTGCAACGGATGTTTGGGCAGGCAGAGCGCGAATCTGGACTGCTCGCAAGAATCCTGGTCGTCTACCCGCCCGAGAAGCCCGCCCTCTGGACCGACGCATCGCTCCCGGAGCAGGTCGAACGGGATTGGCACGACTTGATCGAGTCCATTGTCGCGATCGAACCCGTCATCGACGACACGGGTAATCCCCGACCGCGATTCCTTTCGCTCAGTACCGAGGCCCGGAAGATCTTCATTCCGTGGCACGACAAGCATGTGATGGAGACGGCGGAAATCGCCAACGATGATGAGGCTGCACACGCGTCGAAGCTCAAAGGCATTGCCGCACGCATTGCATTGGTGCTGGCATGCGCGGAAGCCGTCGGCGGCACGGAGCCGATTCGCTCGATATCAGATGCGGTGATGCAGTCCGCGATCACCATCATCGATTGGTTCAAGCACGAATCCCGACGTGTATATGACCTGTTCGGGGAGAGTGTTGACGCTCGAGCTCGACGCCGGTTGGTGGAACTGGTTGAGCGCAAAGGCGGCAATATCACCGCCCGAGCACTGCAGCAGTCGGATCGTAGATTCCGGAGCAGCGTCGAGGCGGCGGAGTCGGCGCTGGATGAGCTGGTGCAGTTGGGGCTCGGGACGTGGGAGTTTCTTACGCCGACGGATTGCGGCGGCCGTCCGACGCGAGAATTCGTGCTGGCGAAGTCGCTTGGCGAAGACGATCCCATCCGGAGCGAAACGTGATTGCTCGTGACGCAGTTTGCTTGCTCATTTGGCAGAGTCGTCGGAGACGCTGGACAGTTCACTGCTGCCAAATCTCTCTGGAGGCTGTCTACGTCTACGAAACCCCCGCAATCCGCTGGAATTCAGAAGTTCCGTAGACGTAGACGGTGCGCCGCACGAGTTCGGCTGGAGCATGACGTTCGGTTGAACTGATGGATCGCTACTTCTCCGGTCGAGACCGCAGAACAACGCTGCGTGTCTACGAAACCCCCGAGTTCCTCGACGTGGGCGAAGTTCCGTAGACGTAGACAAAAACCGGGTGTGATGGAAGATGGCAGCCCGGCCGGTGTCTCGTCGACGCTCAGGTGCTGCACGTGTGAAATCAACATCACTTTCGAGAGCATCACCTGCTATTCGGGAGCACGGTTTTTGAGCGGGCCACCGTGTCTACGTCTACGAAACCTCTGAAACCTGCTGAATAAGTGAGGTTCCGTAGACGTAGACATTCGCGGGGAGCTAATCACCGTCGACCGTCGAGCAGAACGAATTCGTCGTTCAACCCTGCACGCTAATTAATGTCTACGAAACCCCTCGAAGCCTTGGGGATTGTGAAGGCGCGGTAGACGGGGAGATCGTCGTTGCGGCTTCGCCGGGCAGAACGGGTAGTTGGCGCGTACGGCCCGTTCCCGCCCGTCGGTCGGGAGTCGCCGTCTGGTAGCCACGTACCAACCGCTCGCGCCGCGTCGCCCACGCCGCCACGGTTTGCGTCTCGTGGCCAACGGCGCGGGAATACTACGAACCGTACGAATGCGAGGTATGTTATACTGTGGAGAAAACCAGTGGTTCCCTCCCTTGAGGGGATGCGTCGCGGGATGCAAACGCACGGAATCCGCGTGATTTTGGTGTTGACAGTTTCCACGTTGCCAGGTTGCCAGGTTGCCACTGGCGGGAGCGGAAGTCGGAGGTTCGGTGATGGCCGAGATGGCGAATAGCGTGCGTAAGCTGGCGACCGCGCTGGGGAAGTCGCATACGGCAGTTGGGCGTTGGCTGGAACACCCATTGTGGGATCAGGGCTCATCGCCGCCCTGGGATGTCGAACGTGCTCGGGCTTGGGCAGCACGAACGCTCCAAGGCAATCCCGCCGACACCTACCGCGACATGGACCCCGGCGACGACGCCGACCCGCCGCCCGACCCGATTGACGCGCTGCGGCGTAACCCGCTGTCCGCGGCGAAGCTCCGGCTGACGATGGTGCGGGCGAACAAACTCGAACTGGAACGAGGAATTCTCGCAGGCGAATACCTGTTGAAGCGCGACGTTGAAGATGCCCTCGTCCGCCGCGTCCACGCCGTGCGCAGTGCCCTGCAGGCGTTACCCCGGCAGCTCGCGGGAACGCTGGTCGGCCTCGACGAGGTCGAGATCGAGAACCTGATCGAACACGCGACCCGCGGCGTGCTGGCTGATCTGGCTGGTCAGACCGTCCTGCCTATGGCTGAAGAGGAATAACCCGGCCTCAGCGCCGAGAAGGAAATCATCATGGTCGTTCAAGTGAAAGACATCAAACCGAAGCTTCGCTTGGAGTGGGTGGAAGCTGGCAGCTTGACGCCAAACCCTCAAAACTGGCGTCGTCATCCCGAGCAGCAAATGGCTGCGTTGAAGGGGCTGATCGACGATACCGAGATCGGCTGGGTGGGCGCTTTGCTTTACAACGAGCGGACCGGTCGTCTGATAGACGGCCACGCGCGCCAAAAAGTCGTGGACCCCAAGAGCGTCGTACCGGTGCTGATCGGCAGTTGGTCGGACGAAGCCGAGAAGAAAATCCTCATCACTTTGGACCCGATCGCCGGCATGGCCGTCGCCGACATCAAGCAACTGGAAGCGCTGCTTCAGGACGTCGATCTCGGCGATGACTTCTTCGCCGGGCTTCGGGACCAGCTTGATGATGTCATTGAACAATCGCAGAAGATCCTCGCCGCCGAAGAGCAGGCGAACGAGATCATCGAGGACGAGCCGCCGCTGCCGCCGGACGAGGCGACGACCACACTCGGCGATATCTGGCTGCTGGGTGATCATCGGCTGATGTGCGGCGACAGCGCGTCGGTCGAAGACCTCGACCGGCTGTTGGAGGGCGCGAAAATCCAGCTCTGCAACACCGATCCGCCTTACAACGTCAGAGTCGAGCCGCGCTCGAATAACGCCATCGCGGCAGGGCTGTCGTCGTTCGGCGGTGCGTTCAGCGGGCACCAGCAAAGCGCTGATGTGAAGCGCTACCCCGAGAAATCCAAGGCCACCGACCGAAAGCTACGCGCGAAGGACCGCCCGCTCGCCAACGACTTCGTGTCCGACGACGAGTTCGATCGGCTCCTCGACGCATGGTTCGGGAACATTGCCCGCGTGCTCGAACCCGGGCGGTCATTCTTTATATGGGGCGGCTACGCGAATTGTGGGAACTATCCGCCGTTCCTCAAGAAGCATGAGTTGTACTTCAGCCAGGCCATCATCTGGGTGAAGGAGCATCCCGTGCTGACGCGCAAGGACATGATGGGTAACCACGAGTGGTGTTTTTACGGCTGGAAACTCGGCGCGGGCCATGAGTTCTTCGGGCCGACCAACGCGACCGATGTCTGGTCGGTAAAGAAAGTGAACCCCCAGAGCATGGTCCATCTGACGGAGAAGCCCGTCGAACTCGCCGCGCGTGCCATGCACTACTCATCCCGCCCCGGTGAGAATGTCCTCGACCTTTTCGGCGGCAGCGGCTCAACATTGATGGCTGCAGAGCAGACGGGGCGCAAGGCGTTCCTCATGGAACTCGACCCGCTCTACTGTGATGTGATCGTCGAGCGCTGGCAGAAGTTCACCGGCCGTAAAGCCGAGCGCCTCGCTCAGTAGCGTGTCCGAATCGGTCGCGGTGCTCGAATCGGCATGGGCCGCCGTTGATCAAAGATGCTCGGCTCGCGCGGTGGTGGCGGTGCGACCGGAACCGGCGGATGTGGCTTGGGCAGCAGATCGACCCGGACCATATCCGCCAAGGCGAACTGCATGACCTCGCAGTCCCAATAGTGGTTGGCCGCGCTGGACGAGATCGGTACCCACGCCTGCGTCTGGCGGTTGCCCGCCTTGCGCACCAGCACCTTGTGTTCGCTGGTCATCTGGCGGTTGTAATCGCTGTCTTGATGATCGTTCAACGCCCACTGCTCGATGTCGCCATCGACTTCGCCGGTATTGGGATCGATGGCCGGCACGCGGGCCTGAATCGCCGACGCCAACCGGTCTTTGTAGTGATTCGGATCGAAAATGGTCAGGAATACTGGGTACGGCGCGCTGTTCGCATCCGGCGGTCTGTAAGTCACGCGCTTGGTGCGGATCGGCGCGTCGGTCACCTGGCTTGCGCCTTTCATGGCGTGGATACGCGCCGGGTCGGTCAGCGCGAATCTATACACCTCGTGCGTCCGGCTGCCGGAAAGCGAGGTCGTACCGCCGGAGTCGATCGCGACGGCGCGGATCGCCATCGGTGGGCGCTGGTCGGCGCAGGGGTACCGTGCTTGAAGGATGCGCTGCCGCAGATCACCGAACGATGTGGCGAGGCCATGATCAACGCGCTGTGAGCGGTAGCCGTATCCCCACGCCCGAATCACGTAGTAAAAGTGATCTTTCTGCGTATCGACGGCCGCCAGCAGCCCGACCGCCCAGTTCGGCACCTGCTGCGCCGGCGCACCCTCGTCGCACTTCGATGCAAACACCTCGACCTTGCTATGCACGATCTGCTGCCGGAACGGTTCGCCCAACCAGCTATTCGTGAAGCCCATGAGCGCGATCGGATCATCTTTGCAGCGGATGAACTCGGCTGCGATGCGATACAGCGGTATCCAGAGGCAATACGCCGCCCAGAGATGAACGCCGATCCTGCCACGTAACTCCGTCTCGGGCGTGATTGGGCCGTCGATGCCGTCCACCTGCCAGCGACCGTTGCGGACCATCGCCACGCGACCCAGTTCGTCGATCGCCTGACGGCACGCACTGCATTCGTACCAAGCAGCCTTCTCGGATTCGATCAAAGCGGCTTCCTGCGCGGGGTCATTCTGATCGAACTTCTTCCAGCGGATGTTGGAGAACGCGAGCACCTGATATTCGCCGCAGTGCGGGCAAGGGACGTGGAACCGCAGCTTCGACGACGATGCTTCGAACCGGCGTGTGATCAGCCCGTCGGCGGTGGTGGGCGTGCTGACGTTCACAATCAACCTCCGGCCTTCGTATGTCTGCGTGCGGGCGTAGCCGAGCGAAATGGGGTCGCTTTCCCTACCGCTCCACGGCTGAAACTTGTCGACCTCGTCGTTAATCACCACCCGGCAGGGGTCACTGGCCAACGACGCCGGCGAACCCGACCATCCCAATCTCAGCGTGAATCCGTTGGCCAGCGAGATGTGACGGAGCTGAATGTCCCGGCTGGCGGAGGTGAACAGTTCCGCCAGACACGGCGTCGTCCGCAGCAGCGGCACGATCCGCTGGGCGACGATTTTCCGCCCCGTCTGCTCATCCGGGAGGACCAGCAGGATGGGATCAGGTTCCTGATGCGCGAAGTAGCCGACGATGTTGCGCAGGGCTTCCGATACGCCCATCTGCGCCGCTTTGACGATGTTGATCTCTTCGATGCCGCGGCGGGTGCAGAGATCCATGAGACCGGCGAGGTACGGCGCCTGGGCGTTCTTCCATTTACCGGGCCGCGCAGATTGCATGCGGCTCAAAACGCGATGGCGCTCGGCCCATGCGCTGGGCGAGAGCCGCTGCTGCGGCTTCCAAGCGGCGCGTTCGGCAGCAAGCCAGCGATCGAGAATCATGGCATGGTACTCCGATGGCTATTCTAGCAGAAACGCAAAGCGCTAGCGGATGTAGATTGGGAAAGTCTCACTTCCGGTCCTACTGGTGAGTGCCTACGCTCCCGCTATGCCATCACCAAAGAAAGCAGCAGGTGCTCGGATCCTCAGTGACTGCAATGGTGTCGGATGGACCTACGACGCTAACCTAGCTGAACTTCGCCGCCGGGTCGCCGGCCCGGTTCGTTATTACGTCATCGCATCAATCGACGCATCGTCCGACCGATTCGTTCAAAACGGGTCCGCGCCCAACTTCGCGGGTGGCTTCATTACGCTCTGCACCTGCAAACACCGGATGCGAACTGCGCATTCTGCCGAAGACTGGGTCGGTCAGTGGGTGGCGGGATTCACCAGAAAAGCGCTCGGCCATCAACTGGTCTACCTCATGCGCATCGGATGGGCTTTCGATTCCCATCGCGATCTGGGCGGTTCTCGGGTACTGCCAGCGCGCACGAAGCACCTGAAATCGGCCCACATCAACACGAACGGCGATGTGTTTGAATATCGCGAAGGATCACCGCACTCGCCTGCGAGCTACGAACCGCCGCATCCAGCACATTCGCACGCAAACCCAGCGAGTTGGCATCGCGATGTTGGATATCGGGGCCGCAAACGTCCGGCGGCGCTGTTGGTAGGCGATCCGACGGCGACGTTTATCTGGACGCGCCCGATGATCACCATTTCGGAGCCGCCGTATCGCGGGCACCGGGGCCCGTTAGGTGCCAAGGCGTTCCTTGCGAAACTGTGCGTCGACTCGGTGAAGCTCGGCAGGCGGGTATCGCGCACGAAGCCGTCATGTGGCGTGTCGTGCGTTCCAAAACGCGGGCCATGCTGATTGCAGCCGTGATGAGAGCATGTTGCGGACGAAAGTCTCACACCGAAGAAACACCCCGATCATTTGATCGAGGTGCCGGGAAAGGTGGGGATGGCGACGGCGATCAGCCGTTGTATTCGAACTTCCCGCGTTCGACCTTGCGGAAGCGAGCGTCGCCGCCCTTCTCGTTGATCTCGCGCAGGATGGCGGCATAGAGCGTCGCGTGCGGGGTCTTGCCGTTGGGCGAGGACCAGAGTCCCTGCTCAGCCATCGCGGCGATCATCTCCTGCGAGCGCATCGCCTGTCCGGACTTCTGCAGCACCTGCGCCGCCGCGTCCAATGCGCTGACCCGCTTGGGCTTGGCGTCGCTTCCGCGTGCCTTCCCCTTCGGTACCGACTGGCCGGTCACGACCTCGACCGTCGGGTTGGCCTTCAGCACCTTGATCGCCTTGGTACCCTTGGACTTGCTCTTCTTCGCGTTCTTCGACATGGCAATCTCCTAAATGTGTTGCCTCTTCAGGTCCGGGTCTCATGCGCCCGGGCTACGCGAGCCGGTGGCCGATCCGTCGTGGGGCATGTTGCAGCGCCCGTCATGGAGGCCAGACCGCCCGCGTTTCGGCGGCTATTGGTTCCCGGCTGCATCCAGTGCTTCGCGCAGCGTCCCGATCCGGTCCATCGCGCGCTGCATCGCGGGCCACGTGTCGCTGCGCAGCCAGCTCACCGCCAGCGCGGCGTCCTTGATCGACTCGGCGGCTTCGAGCTTGGCGATCGCGTCCTGCAGGTCGCGGATCAGCTTGCGGACCTTCTCGGCCACGTCGCTCGCGGCGAGCGCCGCTTCGTGTTCGATCCAATGCTTGAGGAAGTCGCGGTTCCCGTCGCGCAGCGCTTGCAGCCGCTCGTCCGCGATGCGCTTCGTCAGGGGCAGGTCGGTCGTCGTTTTCATGGTTATCCCTCGGTATGGGTTGATTCAGATGGCATCGGCCAGCCCGGCGGCCAGCAGGTCGACGATTACTTTCGCGAGTTCGGTGG
>JBJXFK010000310.1:0-3077 GCA_046155505.1 Phycisphaerae bacterium | reverse complement strand
AAGGCCAAAATCGACGCCTGACGCGACGCGCACGGTTCTGATCCACCCTGGGAGCGGCGGCGTCTCAAAGTGCTGGTCGGTCGCCGGCTTTGTCGCGGTCGCGAGCGAACTCGCGCGGCGCGGCGTCGCCGTTCGTTTCGCGATTGGACCCGCCGAGCGGGAACGGTGGAGCGGTGAGACCGTTGCGCGTTTTGCGGATGTCGCCGCAGTTGAGACGCTGGAGAGCATCGACGATTTCGCCCGTTCGGTTGCTTGTGCCGACGCGTATCTCGGCAACGACAGCGGGCCGACGCATCTGGCCGAGTGGCTCGGCAAGCCGACGCTGGCGCTGTTCGGACCGACAGACGTACGAATCTGGCGTCCGCTCGGCGATCGAGCCACATGGCTGCAAGGCGACCCGGCGGTGGATGCGGCGACGTGGGGAATTCAGCCGGCGAGAATTGCGGCGCTTTTCGGCGATGTCGTAGCGTAGCGATCGTGTCGCTCTGTACCGAACGGCGAGAAGAAAGCAGCCGAGGGCGGCAGCTCCACAACGCGGCGATGCGGCGTGCGGGCGGCTGGTTGTGTCCGCCTTCCCTTGTTCCCTTGTTACCTTATTCCCTTGTTACCTTGTTACCTTGTTCCGTTGTTCCCGACGAAGAGACCGCGGAGGGCCGCGGTGCTCCACCGGGCCGCGGTGCTCCATCGTCAGTGGTCCACTTGCTTGCCCAAGAGCGGCGCGAGCTCGGCGAGTTTCGCTTCCACGAGTTGCGGCGTGTCGGCTTCCAGATTCAGGCGCATGAGCGGCTCGGTGTTGGAGGCGCGGATGTTGAACCACCATGTCGGATACTGCACCGTCACGCCGTCGAGCTGGTCGATGTCGGCGTCGCGGTACTTGGCCAGGATTTTTTGCAGCGTGCCGTCCTTGTCGGGGTTTTCGAAGTTGCGCTCGCCGCTGCTGGCGTAGCGTTCGAAGGGCTGCATGAGGGCCGAGAGCGATTGGTTGGTCTCGGTCATGATGTTCATGACGGCGATGAGGGCGAGGAAGCCGGAGTCGCAGTTGTAGAAGTCGCGGAAGTAGAAGTGTCCGCTGAGTTCGCCGCCGACGATTCCGCCGGCCTCGGCCATGGCGCGTTTCATGAAGACGTGGCCGACGCGCTGGCGGCGCGGGATGCCGCCGCTGTTGGTGACGACGTCTTTGACGATGCGGCTGCTGCGCAGGTCATAGACGACGGCGGCTCCGGGGTTGCGGCGCAGGTACTGGACCGCGAGCAGCGCGGTGAGCAAATCGCAACGGATGGTCTTCCCGTTTTCGTCGACGAGAATGCAGCGGTCGGCGTCGCCGTCGAAGCACGCGCCGAAATCGGCGTTGTGCTCTTTCACGGCGGCGCGCATCTGGTCGAGGTTGGATTCGACCAGCGGATTCGGCGGATGGACAAAATCGCCGGCGTGCTCGAAGTTGAGCGGGATGACGCGCAGGTTGGGCAGTTCGCTGAAGATGATCGGGAACCAGCGGCCGGCCATGCCGTTGGATGCGTCGACGACGATGGTCATGGGTCGCGGATCGACGAGGAACTTGCGCAGATAGGCGCGGTACGGCGTCGAGAGGTCCATGGTGCGGACGTTTTCGAGCGAGACGCCCTTGTGGCGCGAAATGGCCTTGGCGATGCGTTCGATTTCTTTGAGGCCGGAATCGGCACCGACGGGTTTGCCTTTCGGGCCGCAGATTTTGAAGCCGTTGTAGTTGGGCGGGTTGTGGCTGGCGGTGACCTGTACGCCGCCGCAGCATTTCAGGTGGTTGGTGGCGAAGTAGATTTGCGAGGTGTCGATCATGCCGATGTCGATGATGCGCGTGCCGGTGGCGGCGGCACCCTCAATGAACGCGCGGGTGAGCGACGGGCTGCTCTTTCGCATGTCGCGACCGATGATGAGCGTGTTCATGTCGTCGTCGCTGCGGTCATAGCCGGTGAGCAGCGTGCGCAGGAACTGGGCGGTGCCATTGCCGATGCGCCAGGCGATTTCCTCGTTGAGCAGATCGGGCACGGTGGCGCGAACGTCATATGCCTTGAAGACCTTTTCGAGCATGAGTTCCTCTTTGACGGCGGTGAGCGTGGTCGAGCGCATGCGTGTGATGTTCAGCGGGCCGCTGGGTTTGGCGCGGCCTTTCTCGTCGTCGTTGAATTGGCAGCCGGGGCATTTGTGGAAATTGGCCTTGCGGCGGCCGATGCAGACGGCCTCGGAGAGCTTGATGTGCTCTTCGCCGGGGCAGAAGCGTTGGTAATTTTGTTCGCCCTTGGCGGCCACGCGGGAGGCTCCTGGAGTTGTAACGGGTGCATCGTAGCCGGGACGCGCGCTCGCGCGAATGCGGAATGATGAATGCAGAATGCAGAAGGTGGGTCGCGGAAGTCGATTCGAGCGGTGACCGCATCTGTCGTCGCGCGACCCAGCAAGGCGTTGCGCCGCGGATCCGAATGAACGGCCTGATTGAGGTTGCCGATCGAGCGCGGAAGTCGGCAGAGGCTGGACGACGGCTTCATTCGTCACCGGTCGGATTCCAACGCATCGCGCGTTTCGGCTATTCTCTCAAAAATGAACCGCACGCAACTGCACGCGCGCCGGCTCGGTATCGCGACGATCGTCGCGCTGCTGGGCTGCGATCAGAAACCGGCATCGCCATCGTCTCAACCGATGGTGAAAGAACCGCCGATCGCGCCGCCGGCGGTCTTGCCGCAGTACCGTTTCGCAAGCGACGCGGGGCATTTGCAGCACCCCGAAGCGGCGGCGTTCGTGACGCAGTTTCTGGAAACGTGTCTGGCCGGCGATTACGTCGCGTATCGACGGCTCGTCAGTCGCTACGAGAATCCGGAAAGCAAAGAGCGGTTTCAGGCGATTTATTACGGTTTGCGCTCGATCACCGTCATCAAGCTTGAGCCGCTGCCGCCGATCGCAGAGCTGCCCGAGGGCACGTTTCGCGTCATCAGCGAGGCGGAATTCGACCCGGCGGCAAAGGTGTCGCTGCGCCATCGCAGCCGCAAAATTGCGATCCTGGCATTTCTGGAGGAAGGCCAGTGGCGCATGCGGCCCGCGCCGGCGGCGCT
>JBJXFK010000287.1:0-9822 GCA_046155505.1 Phycisphaerae bacterium | reverse complement strand
TGCGAGCACCTGGCAGACATCGCCCTCGATTCTCAGGATCGAAATGTCGAACGTCCCGCCGCCGAGGTCGTACACCACGACTTGCTGGGTATTTTGGATTTTGGATTTTGGATTTTGGATTGCAGCGTCGGCCGCGTCGTCGTTGCACTTCGGCATGGGGAGCGAGACGGGACCGCGACCGGTACGAATTCTCACTTCGTCGCTTCGTCGCTTCATGGCTCCGTCGCTTGCCTTCCCTCCGTCGCTTCCACGCAGCCCAATCCCATACGCCAGCGCCGCCGCCGTCGGTTCATTGATGATTCGCACGACCTCGAGACCCGCGGCGTTGCCCGCGTCGCGCGTCGCTTGCCGCTGCGAATCGTCGAAATATGCTGGCACGGTAATGACCGCTTTGCGAACCTCGCGCCCCAGCTCGCGCTCCACGCGTGTTTTCAACTCTCGCAGGATCAACGCCGAAATTTCTTCCGGGGCAAATCGCCGACCGCCAATGTCGATCTGCACCGTTTCACGCGGGCCGGCCTGCACCGCGTACGCCAGAAACGGCAATTCGTTAACGATGTCCTGCGGCCCGCGGCCAATCAACCGTTTGACCGAGTAGACCGTGTTTCGCGGGTTCTCGATCGCCCGTCGCCGCGCTTCCCAACCGATTGTCAGACTCGACCCGTCCTCGCGGAAGCCGATCACCGATGGCAGACGCCCGTCGCCATTCTCATCGCGCACGACGCTGGGCCCGCGCTCGTCGACATATGCGACAAGCGAAAACGTGGTGCCGAGGTCGATGCCGATGATGGGTTCGTTCATGCTGGTCAGCCGAGCGCGCGGCGCGCTACGTCCGCTCCAGAATGCGCTCGTAGTACTTGATCGTATTCAGCCGCTCGCGCAACGCTCGCCGCGTCGCCTCGTCGCCGGGAAGCGTCCGTGCGAGCGTTTCAATCTCGCCGCGCGTCGCGTCGAACGACTGCTGCGCTTGCCGGCGGATTCGCTCAACCGCCGCTACGTCGCCGCGCGCTTGCGCCTCGTCCAATTCCTCGCGAATCTCAAGCGTCTCGGCCAGCACGTCGGTCGGGACACTCTTGTCGCTCGCGGCGCTCGGGCCGCCGACGAACTCGAGCAAATACTCGGCCCGGCGAATCGGATTGCCGAGCACCTCGTACCCTTGGTTGATCCGCGCGGTCAGGCGCTCGCCCGAATGTTGATCATCCGCCGACATCGCCGACAGCCGATCCGGATGCACTGCCCGCGTCAGCCGCAGATACGCCTCGCGCAGCTCGTCGGGCGACAAATCAAATCGCGGCGGCAAGCCGAACAACTCGAAGATACTCAGGCTGTCGCTGGGATAGAGCCGTCGACAGCCAAAGCAATACGCCGGCGACTGCATCGGCGTATGACAGCCGACGCACTCGGCCGGGACGGTCGCAATGACTGTGGGGTCGGTCGCCATGCTTACTCACGAACTGCTCAAATTCGCAGCAGAGCGCAAAGTTCAAAATGCAAAGTGCAAAGCGGTCGAACGCGCACGCCGAGGCGTCCCGATCCCCCACTTTGAACTTTGCACTTTTCACTTCGCGCTTCGGCGATTAGGCCGAGTAGCTGCTGCCGCAGCCGCACGAGTGCTTTGCGTTCGGGTTCTGGAACGAGAAGCCCGCGCCCATCAGGCCATCCTGATAGTCGATCGTCGTGCCCGACATGTTGCCGACGACGTAGCTCTTCAGGTCGCAGACAACGACGATGCCGTGCGAGAGGAACGTCTCATCGGTCTCGGCGACCGGGGCTTCCTTCTCGTCGCGCAGGTCGAGCACATATTGCAAGCCCGAGCAGCCGCCGCCCTTCACGCCGACGAACAGGTACATCGACTCCGGAAAGTTGTCCTTCTTCAGGATTTCCTTCACCTGGCCGGCGGCCTTCTCGGTCAGCACAATGCCCGAGCCGGTCGCCGGCTCCTTGGCACGCAACTTAATGCTCGACTCGATGGCCGCCGACGAACTCACCACATCCGTTTGCTGCGAAGCGATACTCATGATTCCCTCACACCCTTCTGCACGCGAGTTCGCGCGCGTAAATGCCTCGGTAGACGCCCCAGCGCTCTGCCACGCCCGAATCAATGACCGGCGGCGACCGTCTGCTTGCCCGACGGTTGGCCCGCCGGCTGGCCTTCGATCTTCTTCTTCAAATCGTTCACCGCGGCGCGGATTGCATCCTCGGCCAGCACGCTACAGTGAATCTTCACCGGCGGCAGCGCCAGTTCTTTTACGATGTCCGTGTTCTTGATCTCCAGCGCGGCGTCCAGCTTGCGGCCTTTGAGCCACTCGGTCGCCAGCGAGCTGCTCGCGATCGCCGAGCCGCAGCCGAAGGTCTTGAATTTGGCGTCGATGATGTTCTGCTGATCGTCGATTTGGATCTGCAGTTTCATCACGTCGCCGCACTCGGGCGCACCGACAACGCCGGTGCCGACGGTGGGGCTGCTCTTGTCGAGCGAGCCCATGTTGCGCGGGTTTTCGTAATGCTCGATGATTTTTTCGCTGTAGGCCATTTCGAATTTCTCCAATTTCTGCCGACTAGAGCCGCAGCTTTAGTCATCGTTGATCGATGGAACGAACAAAATATTGTCGCCAAACTCCTGGCGGTACGATTCTTCAATCGCCGCAAGGGCAAATGCGTACTGATCCGACCGCACGTCTTCTTGTTCCGGGTAGACTGGCGCATACCACCAGTCCGAATCGTGACTGATACCGTCCTTCGACACGCGCAACCGGCAGGCGTCGGGTTGGTGCTGGTCCAGGTACGCTTGCACGCGCTCAAACACGGTATCAATGCTTCCGTTGGGTTTGACTGCCATTTCTAACCTCTAAACAATCGGCGAATTCCGGACGCCACTCGCAACGCTTCGCGAGCGACCGCACGATCCACGGTCCGTCCCGGGCGGGAGTCGGCGTCGATTCTCATGCTGTACGACGCCCGAAGCAGTCGGAGCACTTCCTTTACGATTTTCGAGTTCCGATTCGCAGCCTCCATCGCGACCTTGAGCCTCGGTGGCAAGTCTCTGTGCTTCCAGTGCATCCAACCAGTCGGCGGCACGCAGCCCAACTCAACCATCAGCGCCGTCGCTTCTGAGAATGCCGCGTAGTGCGCACGGCTCGTCGCAGAGCGATAACCGTCTTCATTATTCTCGGCACCAACCAGCGACGCCGCGGCTCGTTGTGATCCGTCCGCCAGCGACCGCCATCGTTCCACGGCCACGTTTTGCATCAGTGATGCGCCCACTCCACCGTACTCAGGTCGATCCCCTCCTGCGCCATCTCATACAGCGGACTCATCTCGCGCAGCTTCCGCACCGTGCTGACCACCTTTTCGACCGTGTAATCCACCTCGTCCACCGTGTTGAACTTGCTGAACGAGAATCGAATGCTGCTGTGCGCCAGCTCATCGCCGACGCCCAGACTCTTGAGCACGTAACTCGGCTCCAGCGACGCACTCGTGCAAGCCGAACCGCTGCTTACCGCGATGTCGGTCATGCCCATCATCATGCTTTCGCCTTCAACGTACGCAAACGAAATATTGCAGTTATTCGGCGTGCGCAGTGTCTCGTGCCCGTTCAGATACACCTCGTCAAGCTGCGAAGTGATGCTCTTGTAGAGCCGATCCCGCAGCGACTTCACATACGCCACGTCCTTCTCGAAATTCACGCGGCACAGTTCCGCCGCCTTGCCCAGGCCCACGATTCCCGGCACATTGAGCGTGCCGCTGCGCATGCCGCGCTCGTGACCGCCACCGTGCAGCACCGCTTCGGCCCGCACACGCGGCTTCTTGCGACGAACGTACAGTGCGCCGACGCCCTTGGGTCCGTGAATCTTGTGCCCGCTGAAGCTCAGCAGGTCGATGCCCATTGCCTGCACGTCGATCGGCACTTTGCCGAATGTCTGGCACGCGTCGGTGTGGAACAACACTTCGCGCTCTTTGCACAGCTTGCCAATGTCGGCGATCGGCTGCAAGGTGCCGATCTCGTTGTTGCCATGCATGAGCGACACGAGAATCGTGTCCGGCGTCATCGCCGCCTTCAGCTCGCCCATATCCACCAGGCCGAATTTGTCGACCGGCAACACTGTCACGCGAAACCCATGCTGCTCTAGATAGCCGCACGGATCGAGCACGGCTTTGTGCTCGGTCTTTTGCGTGATGATGTGTTTGCCCTTGTCGGCATACATCGCGGCCACGCCCTTGATGGCGATATTGTTCGACTCGGTCGCGCCGCTGGTGAAGATGATCTCTTTCGCATCCGCACCGATCACCGCCGCGATCTGCTCGCGGGCCGTCTCCACGCCCTCTTCGGCTTCCCAGCCGTACTCGTGATTTCGCGAGGCGGCGTTGCCGAATTTCTCGGTGAAGAACGGCATCATCGCCGCCAGCACCTGCGGATCGATCTGCGTCGTCGCGTTGTTGTCGAGATAAATTCGTCGTTTCATCGCGCCAGCACCTTTAGCGCAGTCTCGGACTGCGGCTCGTGGTTAGCACCGAAGTTGCCGTCAAACGCAACGTCGGCGATCGTGTAACTATCCAAAAACGCCTCGAGCGCCCGATGCAACCTCAGCACCGGCACCCGCACCGGACACGAACCCATCAACTCGCAGCAACCCTCGCCTGGCTCTTCCGGCGGAGCACACTTGATCAGCTTCGCCGGCCCCTCGATTCCCTCGACCAGCCGCCGAATGGACACGTCCTCAGCCCGAACCGCCAGCAGGTAACCGCCATGCACGCCGCGAATCGACCGCAAGAAGCCGCGCTGATGCAGTGTCTTCAGGACGCCCATCATCAGCGGCAATTTCATGCCGTACTGACTGGCGATGTCCCTCGCACTGGCGACCGACCCATCCCCCCGCGCCAAATGGCACAGGGCGATGATCGCGTACTCGGTTCGTTTCGTTAGCGACAGCATGGGCTCACCATAAACGGAATATAGTACACAACCGATCCGAATTCAAATACCCCGTGTGTCCGCTAACCCGCCGGCACCGCGCCGATGCGACGCGACTTGCCGTAACCGATTGCGAGTAAACATCTTATGGAAATGACGTGCTGCCGGCCCGCGCTGCGAGATGGCGGAACGCCGTCACTCGTACCGCTCGCCGAACTGTGCCTTCCGCTGCGCTACCAAGTCCTTGATGAACTGCTCGTCTTCCCGCCGACACACAATCGTCGCGTCGTCGCTATGTACGACAATCAAATCGCTCACACCCAGCATCACCACCAGATGCTCGGTATCGGTCACCACAATGTTATTCTTCGCATCGACCATCAACTGGTTTGCCGCGATCGCGATGTTCCCCTGCTCGTCCGGCGACCGGATCCCCGCAATCGCCGACCATGACCCCAGATCGAGCCAGCGGCAACGCATCTCAACCACCAGCACCTGCGCCGCGCGCTCCATTACGGCAAAGTCGATCGAGATCCTCTTCAACCCTTCAAACCGCCGCGACGCCTCGTTGGTCCCCATCACCGTGATCCAGCGCTTCGCCAGGTCGCTGAGAACCGCATCGTTCTCGGGCAGGTGCGTTCGCAACTCGGCCAGAATCGTCGGAATCCGCCACGCGAACATGCCACTGTTCCAGAAATACTCGCCGCTGCGCACATAGTCGCCCGCCAACTCGCGCGTCGGCTTCTCGCGAAACTGCTGCACGCGATAGGTCAGCGGCCCGACCGACTCGCCGCGCTGCACATAGCCATAGCCGGTGTGCGGGCTGTCTGGGGTGACGCCGAACGTGACCAGGCTGTCGGGGTGCTGCTCGGCGGCGTCCATGCCGGCCTCGATCGCGTGCGCGAAATCCTCGCGCGGGCTGATCAGGTGGTCGGCGGTGAAAACCGCCATCGTGCCCTGCGGATCGTGCTGCGCCAACAGGTGCGCCGCGAGACCGATCGCGTTGGCCGTATCGCGCCCCATAGGCTCGCCGATCAAGTTTCGCCGCGGAATGTCGGGCAGCTCGTTCGCAACGCGGTCGATGTACGCCGCCGACGCGATTACCCAGATGCGTTCGGGCGGAAACAGGTCGGCAATGCGTTGGCGTGCATGTTGCAGCAGCGACGCGCCGTCAAAGATGCGCAGCAACTGCTTCGGGCGGCGCTGACGAGAAAGCGGCCACAACCGCGTACCCGAACCACCGGCAAGAATGACCGCGTGTCGCATGAATGCTTCTCCTGGCGGAAGCATCATAGCGGTGCAGTGAAGAAGTGCTCAGTGTTCAGTGGTCAGTGCGATAGCACGGGGAAACGGGAAGCGGGAAACGGGAAACAGGAAACAGCATCAATGTCACCCGTTTCCTGTTTCCCGTTCGCCGTTTCCCATTCCCCGCTTCCCGTTTCCCGCGTTACACCAATTCCGCCACATGCGACTGCTTCGAGCCGCCCGCACGCATGTCGCCCTGCTGTGCATTCGCCTGCACCGAGTAACCCAGCACATACAGCATCACCATCATCACCGGCGTCATGAACGGAATGCTGTCCGACCATCCGACATACGTCGCCGCCAGCGACGGGGCGAACCAGTAGGCCAGCCCGACAAACCCGACGATCATGATGAACCCGCCCTCGACAGACGTGATCATGATCGGCAGCGACTTCAGACAAACCCATTGCAGACACCCGCCCGCGACCGCGCCGATGAGCGTCGCAAACGCCAACGTGTCGGGCAACCCGGTGAATCGACTCACGAGCAGATTCGCCAGCCCCGCGCCGACGATGACCGACGACAGGAAGATGCCCACGCGGTATTTCCACACGCCCAGTGAGAAAAACGCGACGGCGAGCGCCCCACCGACAATCTCGATCGGCATGCCGCCAATCGTGGCCAGCACCGCGCCGATCGCAAAGCCACCGCCCGCCGACGTGAGTCCCATCAGAAATCGCCCGAAACGAAACCCCTGAAGATTGAGCAGCGCGCCCATGCCGGCCACGACCAGCGCGGCGACTGTCGACTGCTGTCCGATCCAGCGAAACGCGATAGATTGAATGTCTTCCATGATGCAGGCTCCCCCGACGCGCGCAGGTGCGGCGCTATGAGGAACCATTCCAATCGCGCGACACGGCTGGCAACTTCGGGCGGTGAGGTCCAATAAGAACTACCGTAGTGCTTCCAGCTACTCCCGCGGCACCTCAAAATAGAGCCGCGGATCGCCCTCGGCCTTCGCCGGAATCGGTCGCAGGCCCGCGTCCACGAGCTCCGCCAGCCACTCGCGCGTCACGACCGCCGCAAAGCCATACGTCCGCCGCAATCGCTCGATCTCCGACGGGTTGAACACCACATGTGTCGCGTTGTGCTTGCGCAGCAGATCAACCGCATCGCGCGGGCCGAGCCGCTCGCCCTCGACCGCGACCAGCCACGGGTCGCGACTGAACGCCACCGTGTATCGCACGCGCCGATCGACGTAAAACACCGCCGCGTCGCCGACCAGCCACACAGACGCATCACTCGGCACGGTCGCCGCGATCGGCTCGATCGTTCGCATCAGCGCGGTCTGGCCGGCGAGCATCGCCAGCGGCACATTGCGTTCGTGCCACGTTCGCGCGACGTTCGAGAATTCGCCGGTGAGCTGCGCCGCCCCCGCGCCCGCGACCGTTGCGACCGCGATACCGAGCGCCGCCTGCTGCCATTTCTCGCGCAGCCGATCAAACGCCAGACCCACCGCCAGCGCAGCGGGAATCACCAGCGGCACCGCGAATCGCCCCGGCACCTGCGTCGCCGAGACCCATACAACCAATATCAACCCGCACCAAACGGCCAGCGCGAGCGCCATGCGGTCTCGCGCGAGCAGCATCGCCGCCGCGCTGAGCGCGACAAAGCCGATGCCGAACAAGCTCGGCGCGAATCTGCCCGCCGCGTCCGGCGAACCAAACAACTCCCTCGCCGCGATCGCGATGCGGCTCTCGCCGGGTTTCGTCGCGTGCCCGCCGCGCCACTGCAGCGCTTGCTCGGTGCTCCACGCCTTGCCGCCGAACACTTCATATGCGAACGGGTAGACCGGATTGCCCGATAGCGCCGTATTTCGGATCACCCACGGCGCGAAAAGCAGCGCCGCCCCCACCGCGAAATTCGCCAGCAATCCCACGCGCCGCTGCACCGTCGTCCGCGCCGCGATGAGCAGGAACATCCATACGCCGATCGCGATCAGCACAATCGCCGTGTACTTACAACCCGCTGCCATGCCCGCACACCAGCCGGCCCACAGCATCGCCCGCGGGGCCGCATCCGTGCCGCGCCGCACCTGCTCAATCACAATTCCCGCCGCGACCGCTCCGAAGAACAGCATCCCGCACTCGACATACGCCAGCGGCGCGAGATAGCCGACCCACGGCGTCGACCCCGCAAACAGCACGCCCAGCAATCGCGGCCACCCGGCCGGCAACCACGCCCCGATCGCCAATACGGCCAGCACGCCCAGCGCCGCATGCATCAACTGCGACGCGATCGCCCCTTCGATCGGCCCGCCGCGCAGGTGCATCAGCAGCAAGTACAGCGTCTCCACTTGCTGCGGAAATTGTGCATAAACGTTGTGCCGCAGGAAGTGAATATGCCCGGCTTCGAAATACTCGCGCGGCGCTTGCAGGTGATACTCGAGCGCGTCATACGCCCCCGCCTCGCCCGGCCACAAAATCCCCGGCGGCAGCGTCGCGCCAAACAGCGCCACGATCAACGGCGGCGCGAGCAGCAAGTACAGCGCGCACCGAATCGCAATCACCGCCGGCACTGTTGGACCGGTTTGTAACCGGTCTTTCTTTGTAGGACCGGTTTCCAACCGGTCTTTCTGTTCCCTGTTCCCTGTTCCCTGTTCCCTACTCCCCGCCCCCCGCCAACCATCGAACAGCGCCTTCCCGAGCCCAACGCCAACGACCACCCACGCGGTCACCCGATCCAGATATCCCGCAAGCCCCAGCGCCATCGTCAGCAACACGACAATGCCCAGCCCGATCGCAACCGAAATCAACAACTGCTGCCCCGTCGTGCGATACGCATGCGGCTGCCAAATCGCCGGTCGCCCGCCCAGACCCAGTGCCGCGAGCAGCACCAGCACAACCGGCATCCCCTCGGTCAACACCACGCCGCCCGCGCCGATGCCGAGCGACAGCAGAACCACCGCCAGCAAAATTGCTCCCGGCAAATGCTGCTTGCCGAATCGAAACTGCCAAGGGTCGCCGACGTGCAGGCCGGATGATTCGCTGCTCACGCTTTCCTGCTCTCTTTTCGACGCAGCGCATCGCCTCGATGCGTCAGGCTTACGCGCTCATTCCACGCGACCGCCTCGCGCTTGTCGCGCTCGTTACTGTAGACCTCGGCCGGGCCGATCGCATCCGGCCAATGCCCACGATCGAGCAAAAATTGCCGCACATGCTGGCACAGATGACACTTGTTCGCATAGCCTGCTGCGAGCGGCTCATAGCCCAACGGCAGCGCGGCCTGCATCAGTTCATAGCTGCCGCCGCGGACCACCGGCCCGACCACGCGATGCGCGCGCCAGTTCGCGGCGAGGTCGTCCCACAATTCTGGAATCGTCCGGCGATTCGCATTGCCGAGAATGATGCCGCTGCACACGCCGGGGAACACGTTGCCGTATGGGTCGATGTGAACGTGCTGGCTATGCAGCACCTCGCGCACGCAGTTTTCGTCCGAGAAGTGCTCCGCAGGAAATCGCTCGAAGAACGCCGCCAGTCGCTCGGCGGCCCGCCCGGTGAGCCGTTCCTTGTGTCGCGCGAGCGCCGCGTGAAATGCTTCCTGCTTACGCTCCTGCACGCTGCGCCAAACATCGGCCGGCTCATCCAGAAAATCCCACCAGCGCACGC
>JBJXFK010000285.1:0-13289 GCA_046155505.1 Phycisphaerae bacterium | reverse complement strand
AAACCTGCTGCTGGTAAGCGGCAGCATCTCAGCCGCGGCGATTCTGGCGGCGATGTCGCCCTGGTTCGGATATTCTTCTCAGGAATTGTTAATCGCGATCCACCGCTACAGCGCCGTCGCGCTGCTGGCGGCGTGGGTGTTGCTTACCGTTGGTTACGTTTCGTTGCGGCCTGTCCGCACAGGGGAATCCGGCAAATGAAGACGTTCGTGCATCACATGCTTGGCGGAATCGTCGCTGCGTCCGTGCTGGCCGGCGGCTTTGCGTGGCCCGCCCTCGGGCAGGACAAGCCGGCAAAGGCCGAAGAGCCGAAGGCCGTTGACACGAAGAAGGACGATGCGAAAAAGGACGACGCCAAGCCCGCCAGCGACGGCGCACCGATCGAGCTGAAGCTGCCCAAGCCCGCGTTCAAGGGCACGCCCAAGGACGCACCCGCCGGCTCAAATCTCGAAAAACCCCGCAGCGGCCCGCGTCCGCCGTTCCTCGCGCCGAAGGGCACGAAGAACCTGTCGCAAGGCAAGCCGGTGAAGAGCAGCGACAGCGAGCCGATCATCGGCGAGATTCCGCTGATCACCGACGGCGACAAAGAAGCCGGCGAGGGCAGCTACGTCGAACTCGGCCCCGGCTTGCAACATGTGACGATCGACCTGGGCGAATCGGCGAAGATTTATGCGATCGTCGTTTGGCACTATCACATGAATGCCCGCATCTATCACGACGTGGTGGTGCAGGTGGCCGAGGATGCCGACTTCACCAAAGGCGTGAAGACGGTCTACAGCAACGATCACGACAACTCGGCCGGCATGGGCGTCGGCCCGGAGAAGGAATACTGGGAGACGTTCGAAGGCCGCCTGATCGACGCGGGCGGCGCGACCGGGCGCTTTGTGCGGCTGTACTCGAAAGGCAGCACGGCGGATGATCAGAATCACTATACTGAGGTTGAGGTTTGGGGGATGAAGTAGGCGGGCGTGCGAATACCGGTAGCGGCGTGTGGTGATTCAGGTGGCGACCGAGCGATGAGCCTACTGACACAAGCGGACGGTCAACTTCTTGCGGTCGCTGTAACCATCACCGCTGTGTTTGCCATAACGGGCTGCGCACAGAAGCGCGGCCCCAACGAACCCGAACCCATCGACCTCATCCCCGGCATCGCCTCACTGGAAGTCGACGAAGCCGCCGTCTTTGTTCGGCGCGATTTGAGCCGCCCTATGTCCGTTCTCCGCACACGCGTCAACGGCGTCGATTTCACGCAGGCACAGATGCGAGTCGGTGCCGCACTCGAAGTCATCGACGCGTCCGGCTCGTCCACATACGAACTCGTCGCCACCGAGCGCCGACACGCGATCTTCAAGCAACAAACCGTTTCCGGCATCGCCCTCGACGGCTCGGGCCGCTATGAAACCGATGCATCACAAAACACCGGCGGCGGCACCATCCACGACTATGAGCAGCAAGGCGTGAGCGTCTCGCAGCGCTTCATACGCGTACCCGAATACAAGCCGCTCTTCCCGGTCGGCCCGTGAGTGTGTGGCACCCGGCTATCAGCGCACGCGCGCTCCGAGCATGCACCTGCTACTCACCCATCCCGTTTGCCCTTATTATCCCCCGCGTGCCTGCGGATGGAGTCGGGCCGGGGCAGTGCGCCGGCTGGACAACGGGTCAGGATCGGAAGGTAGCAGCCCACCCGACTTGGTCCACGTGCTTCGTCAACCCGGCTCCTTCCGCAAGCACAAATTTGAATGCAGAATGATGAATGCAGAATGCAGAAGGGTCGCCCGCATCGCGGCGGCTTTTTTCCAACTGCGCATCATCGCAAACATGGCCACGGGCGAACGTGCTACGTCCAGAACCGGTTCTGCATTCTTCACTCTGAATTCTGCGTTCGCTTGAGGCGCTCGTGGCTTACACCGTTCTCGCCCGCAAATATCGCAGCCGCACGTTTGACGAGGTCGTCGGCCAGGAGCCGATCGCGACCACGCTCGTCAACTCCATCACCGCTGCGCGCATCCATCACGGCTACCTCTTCACCGGCACGCGCGGCGTCGGCAAGACCAGCATGGCCCGCATCCTCGCCAAGGCGCTGAACTGCCTGAAGGCAGACGGGCCGACGACCAAGCCGTGCCTCGAATGCGATTCGTGCAAGGGCATCGCCGAGGGACAGGACATTGACGTCGTCGAAATCGACGCCGCGAGTAACACCGGCGTCGACAACATTCGCGAGTTGCGGGCGAACACGGCGTTTCGCCCGGCCCGCGCCCGCTTCAAGATCTACATCATCGACGAAGTACACATGCTCTCGACTGGCGCGTTCAACGCCCTGCTCAAAACGCTCGAAGAGCCGCCCGACCATGTGAAGTTCATCCTGGCCACCACCGAAATTCAAAAAGTTCCGGCGACGATTCGCAGCCGCTGCCAGTGCTTCAACTTCCGCAACATCGGCGCAGACGAAATCGCCGGCGTCGTGACGAAAATCGCCGCCGACGAAGGCACGGCGATGGACGACGCCGTCGCCAAGCGCATCGCGCGGCTGGCGAACGGCTCGATGCGTGACGCGCTCAGTTTGCTGGATCAACTCATCAGCGTGTCGCCGAAACGAGTGTCGGCGGACGTACTCGACGAAATTCTGCCGCCGGCGCAGGACGAGCAGGTCTTCGCATTGCTCCAGTGCGCGGCCGCGGGCGATGCCGCCGCCGCGCTGGCGAAAGTCGATGAAATTCTCGCCAGTGGTCGCGGGCTGGAGTCGCTTTGCACAGATGCCATCGAAGTAGCGCGCAGCCTGATGCTCATTCGCGCCTGCGGCATCGATGCGCCGATGGTTGACGTGCCCGCTGGCGGTCGCGATTCGTACAAAACGCTCTCCGCCGCGTTCGAGTTGTCGCAGTTCGTGCAGATGATCGCCATGCTCGAAGAGTTGCGGCGAAATGTACGATTCAGCGGTTCGGGTCGTGCGCTCACCGACGCGGTGGTCGTTCGCCTGTCGCACATGAAGCAATGGACGGCGCTCGAAACGCTCCTGGCGCGAGCCGCCGGCAACGCCGACCCCATCGAAAAAAAAAAGACCCTGACCAGCGTCGTCCCGATGCCCGCATCGATCGCCCCGGCGGCGCGTACCGCTGAGCCGGCGTTCGTCGTAACCGACCCCCGCGTTGTGGAGCAGCCGCCCTCGGCTGCGGCGGCCATCGAATCGCGCTCGTACGCAATCACGCCCGAACCCCGAGCGCAAACAGGCAGGCCGAACCTCGCATCGGAACCCCGAGCGCAAGCGAGCGGGGTCACTCGCTCAACCAGCACGCCCGCGCCCAGCGAATCACCCCACTCGCTCGCGCTCGGGGTTCGGACTGACGACCTCGCGCCCGCCCCCGACCGCGTTGACTTCGACACAACGGCACTCGAACCCTCGGACGATGGCGACGACGACACCCCGGACTCCCCCGCCGCCACGTCGCCGCGCACCGCCGACCTTCGCCCCATGGCCCTGCCCGTTTCCGCCGAGATGCGTGCAAAAATCATGCACGACCCGGTCGTTACGCAGGCACTCGATCTCTTCGACGGAATGATCGTAAACATGCAACGCATCGTGCACGCCGCTCCGGCTGTGCCGACTGACGATTCGGAGTAACCCATGTTCGGCAATCTCGGACAAATGGCGAGCCTGCTCAAAAACGCCGGCCAAATCAAAGAAAACATGAAGGCCGCCCAGGAGCGACTGAAAGCCGCCCGCTTCATCGGCGAGGCCGGCGGCGGCCAGGTGCGCACAACCGTCGACGGCAAAGGCGAGCTGATTCGCGTGCAACTCGACCCGGCGCTCATCCGCGCCGGCGATGTCGAGCTGTGCGAAGAACTAATCGTCGCGGCCGCGAATGCCGCGATCGCAAACAGCCGCATTGGTGCCCAAAAAGAGCTCGAGGCGGCGGCGGGCGGGATCAATTTGCAGGGAATGTTCGATATGTTGAACAAGTAGTCAGTGAGGAACAGCGTGAATAGCCGTAGGGTGGGCATCGCCCACCATTCGATCGGTCGTCGAGAGGGCATGCAATGGTGGGCGATGCCCACCCTACGCGCATGGATCATCATCCTGCTCGGAGCGGCGTCGTTCGTCGCCGCCTGCTCCGCCACCAGCACGCCGCCCAATGACAATCCCGCCGCCGCTGCCAACGGTGACACCGCCACGCCCGTTTCCGACACGCGCTCCGAAAAACCGGCGAGCCGCGTGCCGGCCAGCGCCGCGCGCATCCCCTTGCGCGGCGTCGCGATTCAGATCAACTGGGGCTATGACGTGTTGCGCACCTACACGCCGATCCTCGACGAGATCGCCGCGACAGGCGCAAACTCGCTGCTGCTCAGCACCGCCGGCTACATGGAACACGCCAAATCACAGGCGATTTTCCTCGAGGCTCGCCGCACGCCGGCCAAGGGCGAGATGATCGCGCTCATCAAGCACGCCCAGGATCGCGGCCTCAAAGTCATCCTCATGCCGATCGTCCTGCTCTCGCACCCGCGCGGCAGCGAATGGCGCGGCGTGATCGAACCGCCCGACTGGCCCGACTGGTGGCGGCAATATCGCGATTTCATCCGCCACTTCGCCGACATCGCCGCCGAGGGCGAGGCCGACGGGATGATGGTCGGCTCCGAACTCGTCAGCACCGAAAAGAACACCGCCGAGTGGATCAAGGTGATTGAGATCGCCCGCGAGCGATTCCGCAAAGGCAAGCTCGGCTACTCGGCCAATTGGGATCATTACGACCCGGTGAAGTTTTGGGACAAGCTCGATTTCATCGGCATGACCAGCTACTACACGCTGGCCGACAAGAAGAGCCCGAGCGTTGACGAGATCGTGAAGAAGTGGGAGCCGATCCGCGATCAGATTTTGAAATGGCGCGAGGCCACCGGCAAGCCGCTGATCCTCACCGAGGTCGGCTGGTGCAGTCAGGAAGGCGCTGCGATGGCTCCCTGGAATTACTACCAGAACCAAACCGCCAGCGCCGCCGGACTCGAAGAGCAGCGCCGCCTCTACGAAGCGTTCATCAAAGCCTGGGGCGATACCGACGGCCTGCACGGCGTCATGTGGTGGGAATGGACCCAAAGCGACGGCGGCCCGGGCGATTTCAGCTATACGCCCAAGAACAAGCCGGCCGAGCAGGTGATGCGACAGTGGTTCGCAGAGTTGAAACCCGCGGCCTCGCGACCGCCGCCGTAGCACCCGAGCCGCCCTGCGCTTAGGTGATCCACATTCAACCGAATAGCTGGGCGCACGCAACGAATCGAAGATCAAGAATCGTAAGCTCTCTTACAGCAATGATTTACGGAACAAATTTGCCGCCGGAATCCGCCCAACGATTTGCCTCCAGACGTGTTTCTCGGCATAATACGCGGCTCAGCGTGCGGCGGGTGAATGCCGTAGGCAGCCGGAGTAATGCTCATGAAAGCGGACATCCATCCGAAGTATGTGAAGTGCAACGCCTCGTGTGCGTGCGGCAATAAATTCGAGACGCGGGCGACGCTGGCCGAGATCAAGGTCGACATCTGCTCGGCTTGTCACCCGTTCTTCACGGGCAAGCAGAAGTTCGTCGACACCGCCGGTCGCGTCGAGCGGTTCCAGAAGAAGTTCGGCGGCAATTACTTCACGCCGAAGGCCGCCGCCGCTGCTGCCAAGTAGCTACGCTGATTCGAGATTTCAGGGACGGACGGTGCGAGCAGCGCCGGGCCGTCCCTTTCCCTTTCAGGGAAGTTCAGAGTAGCGAATTGCGAGTAGCGAGTTGAAGACGCGCTGGTTCGCGTGGCACGCTCTCCAACTCGATACTCGATACTCGCCACTCGCTACTCAGACGGAGTCTGCCATGTCCGCCGTTTCCAAGTTTCCCGATCCGCCGTGGATGACGCGCGTCGAAGACATGGCGCGCCGCAGCGACGACGTCGCGGCCCAGATGAACTCGCCCGAGGTCGCGTCGAACGGCGTGCTCGTCGTCAAGCTCGCGCAAGAGCACGGCCAGCTTGAGAAGATCCTGAAGTTCTACCGCGAGTTTCGCGCAGTCACGGCCCAACTTGAGGAGATGCAGGGCATTCTCGACGAGGGCGGCGACGCCGACCTGCGCGAGATCGCGAAAGCCGAGTTGCCGGCACTTTCGACGCGACGCGAAGAGCTGTTGCAAGCGTTGATCGAGCGCCTCGTCACCGGCGACGAAGCCAAGATTCGCAGCATTCTGGTCGAAATCCGGGCCGGCACTGGCGGCGACGAAGCGGCCCTGTTCGCTGGCGACTTGCTCAACATGTATCAGGCGTACGCCGCGACGCACGGGCTCAAGAGCGAAGTGCTCTCGCTCTCCGAGGGCGAGCAGGGCGGCATCCGCGAAGCGATTTTGAACGTCATCGGCGAAGAGGCGTATCTGAATCTTCGATTCGAGGCCGGCGGGCATCGCGTGCAGCGCGTGCCCAAAACCGAAACGCAGGGTCGCATTCACACGTCGGCGGCCACGGTTGCGGTATTGCCCGAGCCGGACGAGGTCGAGGTCGAGATCAACTGGGAAAAAGACGTACTGGAGCACACGAGTCGCGCGGGCGGGCCCGGCGGCCAGAACGTGAACAAGGTCGAAAGCGCGATCAAGCTCGAGCACATTCCGACCGGCATTACCGTGTCGATGCGCGACGACAAGAGCCAGCACAAGAATCGGGCGAAGGCCCGCCGCATCATGCTGACGCGCGTCTACGAGCACATCGTGCAGGCGCAGCAGGCGAAGATGGCCGCGGAGCGTAAGTCGATGGTCGGCAGCGGCGACCGCAGCGACCGCGTTCGCACGTATAACTTCGCTCAGAACCGCGTGACCGATCATCGCATCAACAAAGATGTGTTCGATATCACGGGTGTGTTGGCGGGCACGCGGCTGGATGATTTTCACGGCGACTTGCGGGATCGTGATTTGAAGATGCGCTTGGAGGCGCTGTGAGAGTCGCCACCGGGGACGCGGAGTGGGAGAGCTAGCCACAGAGGTCACCGAGGCCACAGAGAAAGCATGGTGCGTGGCGAGGCGGCCTTTCTGAACTCGCCACCGAGCGCTTGTCAAATTTCGTTGATGACTCCGCTGATCAGGCGGCGGACTTCTCGGTCTTTTTTTCGGTCAACGAAACGGCACGCCCGCGATCACCGTCGGCAGCAACTTCCCGCCGTTCGGCAATCGCCACGTCTTCGCCGCCGACTCGTACATCTTGCACAGCCTCGGCAATCACGCCACCCGGCGGGCCGAGTGCCACCGGGAAAGAATTCGCAGCCGAGGGCGGCTGCTCCACAAGGATTTGGGTGCCGCTCCACAAAAACGCCGAAGGGCCCGGTCGCGATCACGACGGAGCCCTTCGGCGAGTCCAACGGAATCTGCATCCCGTTTACTTCGGCAATTCAAAAATCGTCTGCGTCTTCACCACCGTGCGCTCGCTCGGGAACGAGTGGAACGCGTGTACGTGAAACTCGGAATCGCGGGCTTCCTGATCGATGTAGCTGAAAGGCGCGAGATCGCCGTCGCCCCACTGATCGAACTGCGCGAACCAGCCGCGCTTGGCCGCGTGCTTCACCAAATCGTGATGCACGCTCTTGAACAACGGCTCGTCCATCGTCTCGACCTGCGTGCTGACCATGTAGTGCCAGCCGTCCGGGCTGCGACGCTCGAGGTCACGCTCGCCCTTCATCCGGAAGCGGGTCAAAATGCCGCGTCCGGGCAGCAACTCACTGTCGGCACCGACCAGCTCGGTCAACGAGCGCTGACCCGCTGTCACGGTCACAACATGGCTAAGGCCCGTGAACCAAATGTCGGCGTGATAGCGCGCCTGCGACACGCGGTAGCTGCCATACTGCCGGAACAGTTCCGGATGCAGCGCGCGATCGAGCAGAAACAAATGCAGGTCCGCCGCCGTCTGAACGGCGATCCCCGATTCCATCTTTTTGAGGTGTTGTCCCATGTCGTTTTCCTGATCCTTCAGTAAGCGAACGAGTATATCGAAATTCTCTCGGATTTCACGAAAAATATGCCCCAACGCGGGGTATTGCTCCAACTGCTTACGTCAAGCTCCCGCTCGACCGTCGCTTCGCACCAAAGGGCTGTTACGTGCGTCAGACTCGCACGGTTCATTCCGCCTGTGGCGCTTTCGGGTCGAGCCTCCTCAGCAAACCAAAGTCGTAAATCCCGGTGTCGTGGCCGTCCTTCCACGAAATGCGGATCGCATAGCGCCCCGTGAGTTCGGCGGTCGCCACGGTCACCAAATCGCGCGGGTTTTGCGGCGTCTTGACCACCATGAGCGGGTTTTTCGCCCGCTCCTCACGCTCTGCCCGACAGGTCGCACACGGGCAGGCTTTTCGCACTTCCACCAGCGAAAGTGCCGATTCATGACCGTCCGACCAACGGATCCGCAGACCCGCCGAGCGATCCAAATCAAACTGCAGCGGGTACGGCTGCTGCGAAGTCGGCATTTCGGCACTTCACGTTCAGACGTGCGACCGGCCGTTGCCGGCGTCTTCCTGTCCATCATCGAACTTCGGACGACCCCGCCGCGCCGCGGAACCGTCCGCAAACGTCGATCGGCAAAATTCACTCCTCAAAAAGCGGAGCGACAAGCCGATGAATCGATACACGTCACCGATCGCTCGGTGCGTGACATCACTCAGGCAAACATCGTTCACGCTTCTGCGGCAACGGCATCGCGTGTCGAGCCGGCGGCTGTCTTCCGCGTTCGCGGCTTGGTCGGGGCGGCAACCTCGATGACGGCTCGCGGGCGCGACTCGAAGAACGAGCCGATGCTGCGGAGTTTTTCGTACCTCCGTTTGAGCAGCGTCTCGGGCTTCACCCGCTGAAGTTCCTTCAGCGAGCGGCTGACCCAGGCCACGAGATTCGCCGCCATCGCCTGCGGATCGCGATGGGCACCGCCCAGCGGTTCTTCGACCACCGAATCGATCAGATTCAGTCGGCGAAGATCCTTGCTGGTCAGCTTCAGCATCGCTGCTGCCTTGGCACACGACGCCGGATCGCTGTTTTTGAACAGGATCGCCGCGCAGCCTTCGGGGCTGATCACCGAGTAGTACGCATGTTCCATGACGGCGACGTGGTCGGCGACGGCGATACCCAAAGCGCCGCCGCTACCACCCTCGCCGATGACGCATGCGACGATCGGCGTCGACAGCCGCGACATCTCCATCAGGTTGATGGCGATCGCGCTGGCGATGCCGCGTTCTTCGGCTTCGAGCCCCGGGAACGCGCCCGGCGTATCGACCAGGCAAACCACCGGCACCTTGAACTTCTCGGCCAGCTTCATCGCGCGAAGGGCCTTGCGATAGCCGTCTGGATGAGCACAGCCGAAGTTACATTGAATGCGTTCGGTGGTATCGCGACCCTTCTGGTGTCCGATAAGCATGACGCGGTGTTCGCCCATTCGAGCAAAGCCGCAAACCATCGCCTTGTCATCCCAGAACAGACGGTCGCCGTGGATCTCGCAAAAATCCTTGCAGATCATCTTGATATAGTCGCGCAGCAGCGGGCGTCGCGGATGTCGCGCGACCTGCACCGTTTCCGCCGGTGTCAGGTTCGCGTACGCCTGCTTCAATCCGTTTGTTAGCTGCTCGCGAATGCTGCCGATCACGTCCGAATAATCACGTCCCGTTTCAGCCTGGCTCCCAATCAGCCGCTGAATCTCCTGCTCCATTTTCACGAACGGCTTTTCGAACTCGAGCACGTGTTTCAGATTGACCGCGCCCGGTTCTGAAACACTCGATTGCGTGCTCATGCAATCTCCTTGTTGTTCCGCCAACCCTGGCGGGAGGTGCATCCTTGCTCAATAGACCCTGCCGAGCGGCAGAATGTAAGCGTTTGGATTGCGTAAAGGCAAGACAAAAGTGGTCGCCGGCCGCGAAATTGCTCCTGCTTAGTCACGCTGTTTGTCGTTTCTAACTGCTTTGCATGAATGCGGTTATGGAGATATTGACAGCCCCGCCGCGGGCGTGTGAAACCTCGCGAACTTTTGATGCTGCGGGTGACTTCTGGTGTCCGCGCCGCGCAAATTTCAGGAAGACTCGCCGCGGCGAGCGGTACTGCGTTCTCACCTCGCAAGCGGCCGCAGCACCGCGCGCACCGGGCTGGCGTCGAACCCGACCAACGGCAACGGCAAGGCGATCAACTCGTACTTGCCCGGCGTTACGTGCGTCAGGACGACGCCTTCGAGGATCGCCATGTCGCAGGCGAGGATCGCCTTGTGCGCGGGCAGGTCTTTCGAGTCGAACAAGTCCACGCTCGGCGTGTCGATGCCGATCAGCCGCACGCCGCGTGCGTGAAGCGTGTCGATCAACTCTGGCGACAGAGCGGCGAAATCTGTATTCCAGTTATCGGGGTCTTGCAGCGTGCCGGTGCAGAGCAGCACGCGCGGCGACTCGACCGCCGCAGCCAGCATGGCGGGCGTGATGCGTTGCCCACGCGGCACATCGGCGCGAATGACCTGGCATTCGCCGAGGTAATAGTCGAGTGATCGTTCGTGGATCGCCGGTGCGTGTGTCCCATAATGATTCGGCGCGTCGGCGTGTGCGCCAAGGTGTACCGTCGCGCGCAGGGTGCTGAGGGTGATGTTCGCGCCCTGCTTCATGTCGAGCAGCACCTCGCGCGACACGGGCGTGTCGCCGGGCCAGACGCCGAGCGATGGAGAGATGGGCGGGGTGATGTCGATCAGCATCGATCGTGACTCGCGTGGGTGCATGGGCAAACGAGCCCGCATTGTAGTCGCGCCGATCCCGCCGCGCCAGCGATCCGAACGCGACGCGCAAGCGAGTGCCCGCTCGCGCAAGCGGCGAACCGAACGCGAAGCGCAAGCGAGTGCCCGCTCGCGCAAGCGAGCGCGAAACCGAGCCGCGACCGTAAGGGAGCGGTCCTTGATTTGCTTACCAAATCGGCACCCCGCGCGCTCACAGTCACGGCTCGGTCACTCGCACTCCCCGTCACTTACGAACAAGGGCACCCCACTCCCGGACACGTTTGCCCGAAGTGCGCGAGCAGCCTGGAAAGATCGCTCAGGTCCACGTCGCCGTCGCAATCGAGATCGCCGTCGGGTCGCGTCATGCCGGTCGGCTCGCCGAATCTCGACAGCAGTTTCGCCAGATCGGTCAGGTTGCACGCCCCATCTTCGTTCAGATCGCCGCAGAGCAAGTAAACCGAAACCGTAGCCGCGCGACTGGCGACATCACACGTAGCGGAGTGCGCGATGACGTAATACTCGCCCGCGTCGTTGAGCCTGATCGGGCTCAGCAGTAGCGTCTGGCCGGTCGCGCCGGGAATCGGCTGATTCGATTGCCCCGGTTGTCGTCGATACCACTGATACGTCACCGACTCGATGCCGCCGATCGTGTCCACCTCCAACTCGTGGTTGTACGAGCCGACGCAGACCGGGCCGGGTACGCCGATGTCGTCCGGCTGATTGAAAATGCAGATGGACTGCAACAGCGCGAGATTCGTCGCGTTGCTCGGCGTCACGCCGCAGCCGTTCGCGGCGACGACGCGGTAGTTGCCCGCATCGCCGAGCGTCACGCCGACGATCGTGAGGCACGGCGACGCAACACCGTCGAAGTGAGCGCTCTGCGGCAAGTCGTCCCACACGCCGGGATTGAACTCGTCTTCCTTTTGCCACTGCCAGCAAGTTGGCGGATTGCCCATAACCGGTAGACACAACACCGCGTTGCCGGGCAGGCAGTTCGTCTCATGCGGCAAACAGATCGGCGGCAGCGCCGGCAGAACGGGTATCACTGGCGCTTGCGTGCATTCGCATTCGTCGGGCCGGCCGTTGCCGTTACAGTCGGGGAAGTTGGGGCAGCACGAGCCGGGGTCGCAATCATCTGGGATACCGTCGTTGTCGCAATCCGGCTCACATTCGTCGGGGATGCCGTTGGTGTTGCAGTCGGCGCAGTTGCCCGAACCGCAAGAACGGACCAGCCGGAATCCGCTATCGTACCCCACCCCGTCAACATCGTAGGCGTTTCTGCGCGCACAGCGCATCTCTTCAACGAGGTTGGACCACGAGCCGCTTCGATACACGCGGTACAAGCCGGTTGCCGGGCCTCTGGGATTGTCATAGGGGCTGCTCGAGTAATAGCTGGTGCTGAACCAGTCGTTGCACCATTCCCAGGCGTTGCCAGCCATATCGTAGAGGCCATATCCATTGGCCATGTCGGGACCGGCGGGAGTCTGTCCGCCGTTGTAGTAGCCCACCGGCGCAGTACCCGGCGGCGACTCTTGTTCAAACGGGTCGCCGGATTCCCTATAGTTGGCATTTCCACCTGAAATGCTGCCTCCCCACGGATACCTGCGGTAAGGGCTTAACCCGCCTCTTGCCGCCTTCTCCCATTCGGCCTCAGTCGGGAGGCGGTAACCGTTGACCGTGAAGTTACACTCCCACGCCACGTTGTCGCTAACTCCGTAGGTCGGCTCCAGGCCTTCCATCTCACTGCGCCAGTTGGCGTAGGCCGCCGCGCCGAACCAGCTCACTCGCACCATTGGGTGGTGTTCCTTGCCAGGCACCACGCCGAAGGCACTGCCGTTCCAGGTGATTCGGCTGGTGGAGCTACTCGAAGTCGTATCGCAGTATCTGAATGGGGCGATTGCGCTTGCTCGCTGGACGGCACCATTTCCGGCCACGGTGATCAAGCCGCCATGAGCTAACGCCCAGTTGAGTCCGGCAGCATATTGTTCGTTGGTAACCTCGTATCTGTTCATTAAAAAGGCGTCGATGTACACAAGGTGTAGCGGGTATTCGTGGAAAAACCCCTCATTGTGATGGTCTCCCATTTCGAACTCGCCAGAGGGCACCAGCACCATCGACTGTTGAGTTTGACACTGATCGGGTACGCCGTCCCCATTGCAATCGACACAGGTCAAATCCCCCGGAGGGCAGTTTGCGATATCGCAATCGTCCGGCACGCCGTTGCCATTGCAATCCGACTCGCATTCGTCGGGAATGCCGTCGCCGTTGCAGTCATTACTCATGCCGCTTGATATATCGCAAGCGTCCCAGATCTGATTCGCGTTACAGTCGGGTAACCCAGAAGAGCAAGCCCCATCAAGAAACAGCACCCAAACAGCGCCGCGATCTTGACCGCCATCGTCGTCAAGCTGCGCCCCAACGGCCAGCTCGGTCACACCATCGCCATTCAAATCTCCAACCCGAGCAACCGAGAATCCGAAGTGATCCTCGGAATCAAGTGTGCCGCTGAACCCCCCGGCTGTGTCACTGATTTTCTGATGTCCTGCGACCGTTCCGTTTTGATTCAGAAACAGAACCC
>JBJXFK010000269.1:0-4847 GCA_046155505.1 Phycisphaerae bacterium | reverse complement strand
TCCTCCTGCTCCACGTCGAATCCGACGTGCCGCTTCCCCCGACGCGAGCGCAGAAACGCGCGCAGGTCACGGGCCGCGTCGATGGACGCTTGTTCCATTCTCTGCTCGCGCAGCACATGGTCGGTGCGTTGCTGTCTACCGCATTCCGAGCAGCGAACGGTCGGCAACTCGGCCGAAACGCCCTCAAGCCGATAGCCGCAGGTCGCGCACAGCGGGACGGCCTCGCGCTTGGCCCATCGCGAGCGCAGGAACTGAATTGTGCTGACCGTGATGCACGGTGCGGCAAAGATCGCGATGAGCTGGCTGGCGTGAAATTCGCGATACGCCCTCGGTGGATGCGGCGAACGAAGTGTTCCCACATTCCAAAGCGTCACGACCGGGCCGACGTCAAGAAACGCCCACGCACCGACGCCCGCGAGTATCAGCGTGCCCGAGAGCATGAGCAGTGACGATATCCAGCGCAAGCGATAGAACCGCAGCCACATTCTGGCCGTGCGAAGCGTCAGGCGGATCGCCAGGATCCACGCGAGCACGAATATCGAATACGTCAAGATCGCCATGCGTCGTCTTCGCGATGTCGTGTGCTTGATGCGGCGTGCAGCGCGACGCGCGCTGGCATGGCGGCATCGTATCTCCTATCGTGCGTTCCACGAGTCAGATAATCAGTTGAGTTTTCAATCATGAGCGACCCGCTACCGCCACTACCCGTGCCCGCTCGGCCAGCCGAATTGCCGCGCGTGAGCGGCGTGGACGCCTCCGGCGTGGTCGTGGCCGATCGATCCTGTCGCCAGTGCGGCTACAACGTTCGCGGCTTGCACGTCGACCGGCAATGCCCGGAATGCGGGACGGCGGTCGCGGTGTCGGCGCGCGGCGATGGGCTGGAATTTTGCGAGCCAAAGTGGGTCAGGAAGGTTTCGCTCGGCGCCGGCATGCTGATTGTCGGGCCGCTGCTGGCGTTGCTTGCGATCATTGGGTTTCTTGCGTTCGCCGTTCTTATCGTCATGTTGCTGGGAAATCGGAGCGGAAACGCTGATCCGCTGTTTACCTTCGCGGTCTGCACGCTTCCGGTTGCGTTTCTGGGCGGTACGTTCATTAGCTATTCCGGCATGTGGTACGTGACGGCGCGCGAGCCGCTCGCATTCGAATCCCGCCAGCGATCGAACTCGAGAACGGTCGTGCGGCTCGGGTTGGTAATGGCGATCGTCTCGCCCGTGTTGCAATTGATCGCGTCAAACACGACCCTTCCGCGCGCGGTCGAAGTGTTGCTGATTCTCGTCAACATTCCGATCGCGCTCATCGGGCTGTACGCCGTGCGGCAGTATTACCGTTGGATCGGCGAGCTCGCGCGGCGCCTCGCTGACGCTGCCTTGGAATCTCGCTGTCGAATGCTCAGTACATGGGTGCCAATCGGATTTGTGCCCCCGACTGCGATTTCAATGATCGAAACTCTGACCCGCGCGATCGGGCGCGTCGCGGGTCCGGCCACTCTTCCCTCCGGCGGCGGGGGCGGCGGTTTCGATGCGGTGATGGGAATATTCGGCTGTGCGACGTGTTTTTCAAGTCTGCTGCTCTTCTTCCTGATGTTTGTGGCGTTGGGTGCGCAATCCGCGCTGCGAAGCGGGCTGCGCGAGGCGGCACGGCGAGCGCGGGAAAATTGGGATTTGGCGATGTCTGGGCCGCAGGCCGCGAACTCGAGCGATGCTACACGCGATACAGGCCGTAGGTGAGCGTGCCGATGAACGTACCACATGCCCCGAAGACGAGCGATGTGACGATGAGTCCGACGCGCCAATGCCCCGCTCAACCAACTGGACGAGACGAACACCGGGCCGAGACGTCTGTCGAACCTGAGTACAGCAGCGTCTCATCGCTGAAGTGCACTGTTCGCAGCAGCGGCGAGAAAATCAGCCCCGGCAGGATCGGCGCGCCTGAGATCGTCCCAGCAGTGCCGAGCAAGGGCTGGCACTTCGGGAAGCGGTAAGCACCGGCCTCGCCGATTCAATGCACTTCCGATACTCCGTCGGTGTTGCGCGAGCGCGTCTCACTGGGTAAGATCCACGCCCAACAGTTGGTGCCGGCGCGTGACCGTCACCACCAAGGAAATGCTGCTTGCGTGAAACCGCAACGCAGCGGGAGATGATCGAACATGTTGAAAGTCGGGACACGCGTCTGGGCGGTCGGATTGGCGGCTGCCGTGTTGAGCCTGGTCGGATGCTCGAACAGTGAGATGAAGTCGGACAGCGGGGCGGAAAAGTCGCTCTACGATCGGTTGGGCGGAGAGTCGGCGATCACTGCCGTCGTCGATGATTTCGTCGCGAGCGGAGCAGCCAATCCGAAGGTGAACTTCACACGCAAGGGCACGAAGATGGAGTGGCAGGCGACGCCCGAGAACGTCGCTCACATGAAGAAGATGTTGGTGCAGTTCATCTGCGCGGCCACCGGCGGCCCGCAAAAATACGCCGGCAAGGACATGAAGAAATTGCATACCGGCATGAAGATCAGCAATGCCGAGTTTGACGCGCTCGCTGCCGATCTGGTGGCTTCGCTAAAGAAGTTGAGCGTGCCGCAGAAGGAAATCGACGAACTCGTCGCGATTGTCGGCACAACGCGCAAGGACATCGTCGAAGTGCAATAGGCCGAGTCAGTCGATCATTCCTCGTCATGCACGCCCGTCGGCGCGGAATGCGTCGACGGGCAGCTTGTTTTTCGCACGGCGCGAGTCGGCATGTAACGCTGCGGAAGTTCGTCGTACCATATCACGGTCATCATCCACGGAGCATGGATGTTCCGCACGCGTCTGCAATGGTTGGTTGTGCTGCTCAGCGGCTTCACGCTGCTCATTCTCGCGCGCATATTCGCGATTCAGGTCGTCTACGGCGCGTCATACGAGACGCTCGCCGATCGGCTTCTCACGCGGCCCGTGCAGTACCTCGGCGCGCCGCGCGGGGCGATTCTGGATCGCCACGGCCGCCCGCTGGTTTCCGATGTGCCGGCGTGGGATGTGACGATCGACTATCGCGTGCTCGCCGGCGACTCGGCGTATTTGCGCGCGCAGGCGCGTCTCGCGCTGCGACAGGGGCGATTCGACAGTGACGCCGCGATCGCGGGGCTGAGCGGGCGCGAGCGGGAACAGGCGGTCGCCGACCGATTGCGGGTCGAGATCGCCGAGATGTGGCAGCGGCTGGCCGAGCTGACGAAGCAGAGCGTTTCGACGCTGATCGAGCGCGGCGCGGGCATTCGCGAACGCATCGAGCGCATTCGTGAAAACGTCCGCCGCAACACCGGCACGGCGCACACGCTGCGCGAGGAGCGTCAGTTTCACGCGATCATCGAGTCGATCGACGAGGATGCGGCGTTGCAGGTGCGACTGGAATTGGAAGGTCGCTATCCGTGGCTGGCTGTGACGCCGAGCGCGCGGCGAACGGTGCATGACGCGGACACGCTGACGCACTTGCTGGGGCGTGTGGGGCCGGCGAGTCGAGAGCGGATCGACGCCGACGCGATGCAGGGTGACGAGCTGCGCGAATTGCGGCTCGGCGACGAAGTGGGAATCTCGGGCGTTGAGCTGCTTTGCGAAGATCGCCTGCGCGGCGTGCGCGGGCGGCGGCTGGTCGAGTTCAATCGAAACGTGCTGGAGCAGGACGAACCGGTGCGCGGGCGAGACGTGAAGCTGGCGGTTGATCTGGAGCTTCAGAAAGCGGCATATGAGGCGCTGCGCGAAACAGTGGAGGCGAGCGAATTTCCATCCGGCGGGGCGGCGGTGGTGATCGACGTTGCGACGCGCGACGTGCTGGCGCTGGTCAACTATCCGAAATATTCGCTGGCCGATTTCAACCGCGACTATGACAAACTGCGGCGCGACGCGCGCTGGACGCCGCTGCGATTTCGGGCGGTTTCGGGGCAATATCCGCCGGGTTCGGTGTGCAAGGTGATCACGCTGCTGGGCGGGATGAGCGAGGGGATTGTCAGCGCGAAGACGCGGATTCACTGCAACGGCTATCTGCTGCCGAATCAGCCGGAGATGTTTCGCTGCTGGATTTTCAATCGCTATCCGGGCGTGACGCATGACCAGCGCGGCAACCCGGCGGGGCAGGACGCCGAGGACGCGATCCGCAATTCGTGCAACATCTATTTTTACACAGTCGGGCAGCGGCTTGGGCCTGAACGATTGTGTGATTGGTTCAGTAAGTTCGGGCTGGGCAAGTTGCAAGGGACTGGATTGCTGGAAGAAAGTTCGGCGAATGTGCCGACGGCCGATTGGCTGCGTCGCACGCAGGGTCGCGAGTTTCAGGCGGCGGATGCGTGGAATTTTTCGATCGGGCAGGGCGAGGTGACGGCGACGCCGCTACAGGCCGCGAATGTGGCTGCGACGATCGCGGGCGGGCGGTTCGAGCCGGTGCGGCTGGTGCTGGGCGAGGGCGGCGATCTGCAACTGCCGCGGCAGGCGTCGGTCGAGTTTGACGCAGCCGGCCTGCGCGTCGCGCGGTCGGGCATGTGGCGCGTGGTGAACGAACGCGGCGGTACGGCGGATTATGCGCAACTGGCGACACCGGGACATGTGCTGTGCGGGAAGACCGGTTCGGCGCAGGCGACGCCGCGCGCGATTTCGCGGCGATTCACGATTGAGTGGCCGGATGGAAAACGCGAGACGCTTGTCGCGGTCGACGCGGATGACGCGCTGGCTATGGCGCGTGCGGCGCGTCCGGTCGGCGGCGGCGAATTGAAAATCGTCGGATCGCAGACGGCGGAGCGATATCCGCCGTGGCAGGTGGGCGAGAAATTGCCGTCGCACGCGTGGTTCATCGGCTTTACGCAGGATGCGGATACGCCGCGCGGCGACGCACCGC
>JBJXFK010000332.1:0-8891 GCA_046155505.1 Phycisphaerae bacterium | reverse complement strand
GAGTGCCGACGTCGTTGAGCACGTTGATCCAGTTTTCTACGGCGATGCAAAGGCTTCGGCATTCAAGGCGCTGGGACTGACCTGATCACTACGCCGTCATGTGGACGGGCTTCGGCCCGATGTTGATCGATACGACGGACATCGCGTTACTTCTGAGCGCCGCCGGCAAATACGAGCCGGCAATCCCACATCCAGCGGATTTCCGTCTGCCACAACGTCGACGCGAACTCCACCAGCGCTTCCACTTTCTCGAAGCGCGTCGCGCGTGGGTCGCGGTTCTCGATGCCGATGGTGCCCGGGTTGTTCTACGGGTAACGCCAGCGCGCCGGTTTGGGCGTAGCGACGGCGGGCCACGGGATGTCGTCGCACCGGAATTGCCTCAATGGCTGAAGGAACTCCCTTCGCGACCACCCCGAGGCTCGGTTGCTCACGCGCATTGCGTCTCACGGACAACCACACCCCGGCCCCGGACACGATTGCCCGAAGTGTGCGAGCAGCCGCGATAGATCGCTGAGATCAACGTCGCCATCGCAAACGAGATCGCCGTCGGGTCGCGTCATGCCTGTCGACTCGCCGAAATTAGATAGCAATTTCGCCAGGTCGGTCAGGTTGCACGCGCCGTCCTCGTTCAGATCGCCGCAAAGTAAGTAAACCGACACCGTCGCCGCGCGGCTGGCGACGTTGCACGTCGCGGACGTGGCCACAACGTAATATTCGCCGGCGTCGGACGAGTGGATCGGGCTGAGAGCGAGCGTCTGCCCGCTCTGCCCCCCAATCAGTTCGTCGGCTTGGCCGGTCGAGCGTTTGAACCATTGGTAGGTCACCGAGCCACCCCCGCCGATCGTGTCCACTTCCAGCACATGGTTGTACGACCCCGCGCAGGCGCTGACGATGTCGTCCGGCTGATTGAAGATGCACACGGATTGGAAGAGCGTGAGCGTGGCGCTCTCGCTCGGTGTAGTGCCGCAGCCGTTGGACACGACCGCGCGGTAGGCGCCCTCATCTGCCAGCGTGACACCGACGATCGTGAGGCACGCCGACGCAACGCCGTCGTAGTGCGCGTCGTTAGCGGGCAAGTCATCAAATGTGGCCGGATTAAGCGGATTCTGCTTCTGCCACCGATAGCATTGCTTCTGCGGTTCCTGCGCCTCGACGCAGAGCACGGCGTTGCCGGGGAAACACTGCGGATCGTGCGGCAGACAAATGGATTGCGTCACCGGCTGCTCGTCAATAATCGGCGCGCCCGTGCATTCGCACTCGTCGGGCAGGCCGTTGCCGTTGCAGTCGGGGAAATTGGGACAGCACGAGCCGGGGTCGCAATCATCCGGAATTCCGTCGCCGTCGCAGTCGGGTTCGCATTCGTCGCGGATGCCGTTCGCGTTGCAGTCCAAAGGCGGCGGTCGGACAGCAATTCCGATGTAGCCGCCCGCACCGATTTCCTTGACGTATTGCAACTCGCCCGCCGGCTGCCCGTTTGACCAGTTCAGTCGCCACAAGTCCTTGCCCCCCGGGCGACCTTCGTCAGAAACAAACCAGAACGCGGAGTCACGAGCACTGAACGACATTCCACCGATCGATGTCACCGGCACGGTATCGATCAGCACCGGCTGAGATCCATCGAGAGGGATGCGATAGATTCGGCCGCTCTGGTTGATGTCGTTTCCAATCAGATTGCCGTCCGCGTCGAAGTCGATGTCGTCAATTTCGCCGTACCCCCCCACGAGCTGGCTGGACTGGCCGGTGTCAAAGTTCACAGTCCAAATGACTCCGCCACTGCACTCATGCGACACATAAATGAGCCCTCCACTGACGGCCGCGAGTCCTTCGATGGGGCAATCGACCGTCACCGCTCCTAGGATTGCTCCTGAAAGTGGATTGACCTCATAGATCGTGTCGCCGTAGGGCGCCACGAAGAACCGGCCGTCGGGCGCAAGATCACAATCCAGCGACTGCGGGTTCCCATTCCTGAGAAAAAACCCGATGAAGGTCGAAGCGGAGTACGACGGATCTGCGTCAAACGTGCGCAAGCCGTCATAGGTCGGGTCTGATGTGCTATCGAAAGTGTAAAACGACGTGAAGGGAGGGCGGCTGCAATCTGGATTAACCGTCAGGGAAGCGGGCGTGCTCGCGATCGAACCGCAGACGTCCGTAATTACGACGTCGTACGCGCCTGCATCCGCTGGCTGGACATTCGTGATTGTCAGCGTCGCAGTCGTCGCACCTGCAATGTGCCCGTTGTCCGTCAGGTTTGCGCCGGCGCGACGCCACTGGTAGGAAAGCGGACCAGTGCCCGACGCGCCGACCGTGAAACTCGCCAAGCTCTCCGGAAAGAGGGTCTGGTTAGCGGGTTGAGCGGTAACGGATGGCAGTTCGGCGCACGGCACACCGAATTCCCATGTCTCGCCGCTCACGCCGAGAACCGTGTAGCCGCCGAACAGGACGGTCACGCCGCGAGCCGCATCATAGGCCATCGCGGGCTGATACCGCGCCGACGGGCCGCTGACCACCCGCTGGGTCCAGGCGGATCCGTTCCATTCCCAAGTATCGCCGCTATAGCCGGAGTCGTGGGAGCCCCCAAAGAGGACGGTCACGCCGCGAGCTGCGTCGTACACAATCGTGTGACCATCCCGCGGCGCGGGGCCGCTGGCGGACCGCTGGCTCCAGGCGTTCCCGGTCCATTCCCAAGTATCGCTTTTAAAGCCGGCAGGACCTGAGACACCCCCGAAGAGGACGGTCACGCCGCGGGCAGCATCGTAGGCCATCGAGTGTTGCTCACGCGGCGAGGGGCCGCTAACGACCCGCTGGGTCCAGGCGTTCCCGTTCCATTCCCAAGTATCGCCGTATTGAAAGATGCCGCTTACTGAACCCCCGAAGAGCACGGTCACGCCGCGACCCGCATCATAGACCATCGCATGACCGTACCGCGCGTTGGGGCCGCTGACGGCCCGCTGGGTCCAGAGAGTGCCGTTCCATTCCCAAGTATCGCCGAGGGAGTTGTAGCCTCCAAAAAGCACGGTCACACCGCGAGCTGCATCATAGGCCATCGCGTGGAATGCCCGCCCTGAGGGACCACTAACCACCCGCTGAGTCCAAGCGGTCCCGTTCCATTCCCAAGTCTCGCTGCTGAAGAGGCTTCCCTCGTCATTTGTGAAGCCCCCGAAGAGGACGGTCACGCCGTGAGCTGCGTCGTAGGCCATCGCGGGGGCGTACCGTGGCGCTGGGCCGGTGAGGGCAAGTTGATTCCACTCGACCGGCTGCGCCCGCGCCGGCGTGGGCGCAAACGCACAAAGCCCGAGCATCGCGAGCATGGCCATGAGGAACGGTGCCGGCCTGCACCGCCCGCCGCGCCCTTCAACGGCACGCAAATCGGCGATGTGGTTCCGTTGAGCCGCTACTGCTGCCGCGACCTCGCGCTCACGGACGACGTCGGCGATCCGGCTCGAAAGTTGGTTATTCGCAGTCATGACGTCGCGCCTCCTATCGGGAGATGTCCTACTCGATCATGGTAATCGATTACGCCTCGACTTTGCGCTTCCCATTCGATAACGGCGGCGGCTTTGACCAACATTCTAGGCGAGCCTGGCGACAGGCCACGGCCCGCCCGTTTCGCGTTTGGTGGCGGCGTGGCGCGTACTTTCCCGCCGCCCGGGCCAAGGTACCCCAACACGGCCGACAGCGCTCCCGCCCGAGGTCCGAGTCTGGCGGCGCTGAATCCGCAAGAGATTCTCTGAATTCTCGGAATCCGAGTGGATTGTGTCCCGCGGTCATGGCACTGTTGGCATGTACGCACGGGGCGTACCAAACGGAGAACCAGAGATGACAACGACGAACGCGAACGACCGGATGACCGAATCGAATATCGCCGAACATGCGATTCGGTCGCGGCTCGAGGGCTCGATGAACGAGCAGGCCAATGCCCGCGCCGAACGAATCGACTGGTCGACCATGAAACGCCTCGGTCGAACGCAGGCGCAAATCGACATCTACGGAACCGCCGTTCGCCACCTCGACGCGGGCACCCCAATCGCGGAAGTACTCGCATCCACGATCGAGACGTTGACGGACGCGCTTCTGGGAAACACGCATCGCCCATCTTCGACCTGCCCATTCTCGAACGCGCTCGAGATCGAATGGTGCGAGGTCGCAGCGCATTCGCTCCGCGAACTGAAGAGCCTGCTGCGATGCGTAAAACGCGAAGCGGAACGCGCGGCGTAGACGATCATCACCGAACCGAATTCAAGGAGAACCAAAGATGAAAACGACGACGACGAACCAACCAGAACCAACCGCCGCCCAAACATACGCCGCCCGCCGGGCCGACATCGCCCGCCTGATCGACGTGCTGGAGATGGAACTCGACAAGTACGACCAGCGCGCCGCCGCCGAACCAAAGCGCTGGGATTTTGCGGGCACGCTGGGCCACGTCCGCAGCACGCTGATCGATCTGGTCGAGGGGCTGTCGGGGATGGAGCGCGAGCGGATCGAGGAGTTTCTGGCCGAATAGCCGCCGAAACGCGGGCGGTGCGACCATCCATGACGGGCGCTGCAACATGCCCCACGACGGATCGGCCACCGCCGCGCGTAGCCCGGGCGCATGAGACCCGGGCCTGACGAGGCAACAACCAAGGAGATTGCCATGTCGAAGACCATCAAGAAGAACGTGAAGACGGCCAAGGGCACGAAGGCGGCTGCCAAAGCGCCGAAGGCGACCAAGCCGGAAGCAGCGGGGAAGATCGCCAAGGCGGCGGCGGCCGGCAAGGACACGAAGCCCAAGCGGGTCAGCGCGTTGGACGCCGCGGCGCGGGTGCTGAAGGCCAGCGGGCAGGCGATGCGCAGCCAAGAGCTGATCGCCGCGATGGCTGAACAGGGCCTCTGGTCCAGCCCGAACGGGAAGACGCCGCACGCCACGCTGTATGCCGCCATCCTGCGAGAGATCAACGACAAAGGCGGCGAAGCACGCTTTCGCAAGACCGAACGCGGGAAGTTCGAATACGCCGGGTAGCCCACCTTTGAGATTCACACCCTTCACAGCGTCGGCGATCCCGGCGCTGTCTCTAATGGTGATCACGGACGGACAGGTCACGCCCGACGGCTCGTCCGCTTCGCGCTGCCATCGCCCTTCGGCCGAACCGGCGACAAAGGTCGCCCCGGCATAGTGAATGGCGTTGTAACCGGGGCGCATTTTTTCGCCGCCCCGGCCGTCGGCCTTGGGTGAAGGGACCGGTGCGGCGAAAAAATGCTGGTGAGGCATCGAGCGGTCGGTGGAGGCGTTTGCGGGAACAAGAACCGGACCCCGCGGTGGTGGCATGGGAGCGATCTGGCGGTATCGGGTCGCCATCCCGTGACAGTGAATGGGGCCGATTCGAAATCGTTAAGTGGCGCGTCCGCGTGGCGACGCCGAATAGATGCTTGGAGTTCCCGCAAAAGCTCCCGCAGACGCTTGACAGAGGCTCGCTCATAGATGCCACCAGCGCTTGCCGCGCGCAGATGAGTCGTCTCACTCTGGGCAAACAGTTCCGAATTCCGCCAATAAGATCGCAAGGTCGGTGAGGTTGATGCAACCGTCGAGGTCCATGTCAGCGCGCCGAAGGTAGAAAGTTCCATTAAATTCGCAGAAACCGTAATGTGTCAGGAAAATCGCTAAGTCGGAGAGCCCGGTCTGTAAGTCGAAATCGAGGTCGCTCACAGCGCATCGATACTTGAGGCGCGCGTAGAACGGGTCGGACCACGAGCTAGACCCGTGCGCCTGCCCCACAACATGCTGTCCGTCGTCACTTATCCCAACGGCATCCACGGGGTTATTTCCCCAGAACCTGACCCCCGCGTGTTCCAGGTAGTCCCGCAAGTCAAGCATTCCAAAGCGCCGATGCCACAGGAACGATCTGGACTCAGAGAAATCATGCGTGGCGGACATCTTGCCAACGATTACCGTACGGTCAGCGCTTATGTCGCTCGGTCTGGAGTACGGAAACCCCGGCATACTACCCAGCAGCAACGCACCGTCAGCTTCGGTCCACAGGTAAGCCTGCCCGCTGGCCGTTTCGCCGATCACCCCTAAACCGTCCGCGCTGAAGCCGGTCGCTGACTTGAGTTGGTAGTTCGCGTCTGTGAGCAGCGTCAGCGCGTCGCCTAGCCCCCAAATCGCAGCGAGCCAATCGGACTCGTAGGGTTTCACCGCCCCGGCGAAGAGCGTTCCGTCCGCACTTGCCGCGAACGCCGTACTCCGCTGGAAAGTTGGTGCCGCAAGGTTCACTATTCCGCCTCCTGCTGTCCATTTGAACGGCGAGGAAGCGTTCTCGTAATAGCCGGTCACGCCAACAACAGTTGCACCGTCCGCGCTACAAGAATTTGGGCGACATTGGTTTGAGAATTGCGGATTGCTCAGGCTGATCGGCGACGCTTCGTCGATCCACAAACAGGCGCTAAATGAGGTGAAAGGACCGTAGTGCCCAAGCCACCCTGCAATGTGGCGTCCGTCGAAATCCACCGCAGTCGCGCCGGCGTAGAGCTGCCCGTCGGGAAGCGGAAGGCGTAGAATACCCAAATTTTGCCAGGAAGAACGGCGCCAACGCCACGCGGTCTGTCCGGGTGCCCCCCCAGATGGGATGGAGCCACCGACCGCTACCTCGCCATCTCCGCTAATTCCATACACGACGCAAAGGCTACTTATGCCTGCAGAAGCAGTCGGAATAATCCGCCATTCGACGGGCTCTTCGGCCGTAGCGAATTCCTGTGACAACCCAACAAGCAGCAGGAACATGAGTCTTCGCATTGCGATCTCCCAGATCGAAACCTGACCTCATAGGATCGCGGATCGGAGGAACGCAATCAAGCTATTCTGCGGCTTGCCCGTAGAAATGGCAGGTGGCCCTGCCGGAACCCCTCAGATTCGGGGCTAGTGGCATCTATGAGCGAGCCTCTGTCAAGCGTCTGCGGGAGCTTTTGCGGGAATTCCAAGCATCTCTCCGGCGTCGTCGCCCGTCCGCACCACCTAACGATTCCGCATCCGCCCCATTCGCCGTCGCGGAAGGCTCCGCCGATGTCGCGCGGACCAAGCAGGCGGAAGACCTGGCCGCGAACCTGGCCGCCATCCGCTCTGAACGCGACGGCATGCTCACTGCAATCGGAACGCTCGCGAACGAGACCATCTCGGGCATCGACGCCGAGCTCGCCGCAACCCTCAAGGCGATCGACGAGGACATCGCGAAGACGATCGCAGAACTCGCAGACGCAACCGCCCGCGCAAACGGTGAGGTGCTCGATCCGATCGGCGGGAGGGGCGACGTGCAACCCTTCGAACACGGATCGTCACGATAGATTCCGAGCTTCTCGGGGTCGGCCTTGGCCCTGTGGCGAAGCTTGGCATCGTGGCCGTGCGCGCGCAGATGCGGCTTAAATTTCCGGCGATGTGCCCAATACGCTAGCGTTTCTCTGAACGATAGCGGCCTCGCCGAATGTCTTCATCCAGGCGATATCGATCGGGATGGCCGGGGGGTAAGCCCAGTTCGTATTCACGCATTTCACGCGCGTGCTGCTTTGCCCGCCGTGCGTCTCTGCGGTCGCCATACCACAAGAACGGGAGTGAGATTAGCAGAACAAGCAGCCGAATAAACTCGCGCATCAACATTGCCAAAGCATATCGTTACGGCTGTATGTCTCACAAGCTATGCGTAGGCTGCAATGCCCCTTTGCTTCGTAACGGGCGACCGGAACTGGGATTCCCGCCATCTACATCCACTAGCGCGTCCCGCATCTGCTAGAATAGCGTTCGGAGCTCCGTGCCATGATTCTCGACCGCTGGCTGAATGTGGAACGCGCCGCTTGGAAGCCCCAGCAGCGGCTCTGCCCCAGCGTCTGGGCCGAACGGCATCGCGTCTTGAGTCGCATGCAATCGGCCCGACCCGGGAAGTGGAAGAACGCACAAGCGCCCTACCTGGCCGGATTGATGGACCTCTGCACCCGCCGCGGCGTCGAAGAGATCAGCATCGTCAAAGCCGCGCAAATGGGTGTTTCGGAAGCACTGCGCAATATCATCGGTTACTTCGCGCATCAGGAGCCGGACCCGATCCTGTTGGTCCTGCCCGATGAGCAGACCGGTCGGAAGATCGTGGCCCAGCGGATCGTGCCGCTGCTGCGGACCACGCCGTGTCTGGCCGAACTGTTCACGTCGGCGAGCCGGGATATCCAACTGCGGCATGTTTCGCTCGCGAACGGGTTCACCTTGCGTTTGGGCTGGTCGGGCTCGCCGGCGTCGCTGGCCAGCGATCCCTGCCGGGTGGTGATCAACGATGAAGTGGACAAATTTCAACCGTGGTCGGGCCGGGAGAGCGATCCCATTTCATTGGGCTATGCCCGCACACAGACCTACGAGGGCCGGAGGTTGATTGTGAATGTCTCGACGCCCACCACCGCCGACGGGTTGATCACACGCCGGTTCGAAGCGTCATCATCCAAACTGCGCTTCCACGTCCCTTGCCCGCATTGCAACGAGTTCCAGGTCCTCGCCTTCTCGAACATCCGCTGGAAGAAGTTCGAGCAGAGCGACCCATCTCAGGAAGCCGCTCTCATCGAAGCCGAGAAGGCCGCCTGGTATGAATGCAGCCATTGTCATCAGGCGATCGACGAACTGGGCCGCGTGGCAATGGTTCGCAACGGCAGATGGCAGGTGGACGGCATTGACGGACCGATCACAGCGGAGACGGAATTGCGTGGCCGGGTTGGCGTGCATCTCTGGGCGGCGTATTGCTTATGGATACCGATGTATCGCATCGCCGCCGAGTTCATCCGCTGCAAAGATGACCCGATCGCCTTGATGGGCTTTACGAATAGCTGGCTGGGCGAGCCGTTTCGTCAGCAGATCGTACATTCGAAGGTCGAGGTGTTCGCGGCCA
>JBJXFK010000240.1:0-3566 GCA_046155505.1 Phycisphaerae bacterium | reverse complement strand
CCGGCGTGGTGATCTCGGTCGTGCCCGCAATCGTCCGTGATGTCTTCGGCGGCGGCGTAACACAAGTTTCGATCTATCGCGGCCTGATCATCGTCGGCCTCGCGGTCGGGGCGACGGTCATGTCGATTCTCGGCAACACGCTGCCCGTGCAGCTTGCCGTGCTCGTGTCGCTCGCGGGCGCGGGTTTTTGGATGGTGCTGCTGGCGATCGCCGCGTTTTTCAAGATCGGCGGGGGGCTGCTCGTCGGGCTCTGCCTGTTCGGCACGGGCGGCGCGGGGGCGGCACTGCTGGTCAGCATCACCGCCACGATTCAGCATCTCGTGCCCGATGCGCGGCGCGGGCGCGTGTTCGGCGTCAGCGACATGTTCACCATGGGCGCGATGGTCACTGCGTCGGGCATTCTCGGTCTCGCACCGATTCCCAATCTCGACCGCTATGTGCCGCTGCTCATCGCACTCGTCGCGGTGACGCTGGTGTCGGCGTGCGTCATGTCCTGGTTTACGTACACCCGCGCGACGCACCTGCGCGCCGAGACGTGGTTCCTCTGGAAATTCATCTCGTTCGCGTCGGCGTTCTGGTGGCGGACGCGGCGCGACGGGCGCTGCACCGTTCCCGGCAATGGACCGGTGATTCTCGCCGCCAATCACACCGCCGGCATCGACCCACTCGTGCAGATCGCATCGAGCAACGGCCTGCGTTTTCCGGCGTACATCGTGGCCGACGAGTATTACAAACCGGCCAAGTGGTTCATGGACCTGATCGGCTGCATCCCGATCGACCGCAAGAATCCCGGCAAAGCGTTTTATGTCGCCGCGCTCAAGCACCTGAAGGGCGGCGGCTGCCTCGGCATCTTCCCGCAGGGCACGTTCGAACGGCCCGGCGAGGAAACGCCCGAGGGCAAATCGGGCGTGGGTCTGATCGCGCTGCGCACCGGGGCGCTGATCATCCCCTGTCACATCAGCGGCACGCGCTATTTCGACAATCCGTTCGCGGCCCTGTTCTTTCGGCACAAGGTGCGGATCAAATACGGCCCGCCGATCGATACGCGTCCGTTCGTGGGTCGCGAGCGCGACAAGGCCGCGGCCGAGGAACTCGCCGATTTGATCATGCAGAAGATTCAGGAACTCGCACCGAAGGCGTAGCGCTGATCGCGTGTGATCGGGAGGTGTCGCGACGTCGCGGCGGGAAAGGTCGAATAGAGCAACGACGGGCGGGTCAGCCGCAAGACGCGCCGCGTTTCGCGCGAAACTACGACTTGAGAGGAGAATTGTGTCATGGATAACGCTCCCATCAGCGAATCGCAGGCTCGTGCGTTCGCCGACTCGTGGTACGCGGCTTGGAACGCTCATAATCTGCAAGCCATCTTGGCCCATTACGCCCCCACGATCGAGCACAGTTCGCCGTTCGTCAGCCGCTACCGTGCGTCGGACGATCTGTGGATTCGGGGCATCGCGGCGCTGCGGGATTACTTCGCCCACGCGCTCGAACGCAACCCCGATCTTCGATTTGACCCGCTTCACGTCGCCGTCGGCGCGACGAGTCTCGTATTGGTTTACCGGCGCATGTCCGGCCACATCGCCGCAGAGGTGTTTTATCTGAATGCCGAGGGCAAGGTGGTGCGGTCTGTCTCGCACTACGATCGTGCCTGACTGGCCAGTCACCGCTTTGTTGCCGTCGGCGGCATGCGGTTCGCCGCGGTCGAGCTACGGGTCGCCCCGCGGTCGCCGCCGCGCCGGTGCCATCGCGACGGCCGTTCGCGTCGCGATGCGGATGCGCGAAGACGTGTCGATGCGAATGGCCGTCGGCATGAGACCCGGCACAGGGGAGAAAGTGACTCGCGTGCGTCTAATCACCCGCACCGGCGGCCTATGCATCCCTGAACGGGCAGCGCGATCGCCAAGAGGCACCGCGATGCCCGGAAAAGGGAGCAAACCACATGGCACTGGATCGTTCGAATACGCTGCGTCGAATCGCGGCGGCTGCGGCGATTGGGTTCGTCCTGACGTCGCCGGCGATGCTCGCGGGATGTGACGTTGCAGACGGGGGTAACGATCTGCTGCTAACCGGCGGGACCGCCTCGACCGCCGCGACCGCTCTAACGAGTCCAGACGGTTCGCTCAGCAAGAGCACGTCCCGGTCGAGCATCTTGTCAGCGATCATCAACGCATTCGCGAACCGGCGCGACGCGAACCGGGACGTGATCCGGAACCTGTAGCGGGCGGCGGGCGTGCCGATCGCAGCAGCACGGCTCGATTTGCGAACGAGGATGTTGCGTCGAGGGATGCATCCTGCCCCGGGTGACGCAGGCTACTAAGCTGGCGCGTCGGCAATGACTGCCGCGCCGGGCCGGGCGAAGCGCAACCGGTGTCCGCTGGACCATTCAACAAACAGCAGGCGGGCAAGCCGACAGCCGACTTGCCCGCCCAGCACCGTCGCCGAAAATCCCGCGCCCGGGGCTTGTCCAAAGTTCACCGTGAAAGTCGGACTGAGCGGCCCGCTGCTGCCCGCCCGCTGCCCCTGCACGGTGTACTGCACGCTGTTCGGCCCGGCGATGAGCGTGTCGTCTGTGAGTTCCTTCTCGCCCGCCATCGCTGGCGCTCAGCGTCACGGTCAGGTCGGTCGGCTGGGCCGGCGGCGGCGCGGGGGCGCGGGGGCGCTTGCGTTGCGAAAATGTGGGCGCGCAGTGGGGCTATGGAGGTGGCGGGGATCGAACCCGCCGGCGCGGAGGTCGAATTGTCTTGCGACTCTTCGACCTAGCGCCGCCGAGAATCCGCGCTTCCGCGGATTCACAACACAGTGCGGCTCGTTTTGGAGTCTTTGCTGCCGAGCGACCGCGAGCGGAGGTCTTGTGCCGAAACCTTGCCTAGCTTCGGCTATCTGCGGGCACATTCTCCGGACACGGGATTAGCCGTTGCCCAGGACGCCGACGATTTTGAGTCGTCTGCGACAGAGAACGCGCGGCACGAATTCGGCGGCGCAGCCTCGGGCTTGATTCGCGACGGGAGCCGAGGCGGTGTGCCCCGTCGCTACGCCAAATTGAACGCCGCGATTGCGCGCGGTGTTCTTTGAGTGTGCAAAATGCGTCGCGGTGTCGCTTTGGCGCGAGAACGCAACGGTGCCGTTGAGGGCCTCGGAGACCTGCGCTGCGCGGGTTTCGACGCCGGCCGGCGAGGCTGACGTTCGAAGCGAGCGGCGCGGGTTGGGGTGGCCTCGTGCGAGTGGGCCGCGAGTGATGATTCGCGGAACGCTCGCCGGTCACGCACTGTGTTGGTTTTTCCAGGCACCTCCGAAGAGTGTCTAGTGCCTAGTGGCTAGTGCCTAGTGAAGACAAGACACGCCGCGTCGGCACTGGTGATTTCGATTCGCGCCGGCACGGTGCCGGTGCTGGGTTGCGCGTCGCCGGTGATCGGGCGGCGAGCGCGGCCGCGCGCGTCGACTTGCGCGGTGAGTACTCGGGGGAAGTATTGGTGCGCGCGGGGGCGCAGAGCAAGGGGCGCGCGGGGCGAGTGCAAGAGATGAACGGTGGTGGGCGGATTTGAACGGGTTTGGCGAGGGGATGCCGATCT
>JBJXFK010000239.1:0-34451 GCA_046155505.1 Phycisphaerae bacterium | reverse complement strand
CGGTTGTGCCCGCACCATCAATTAGCGGCGGATAGCCGGTGATGCCAACCAGGCCGCCCCAGGTGCGCGTGCCGATGACCTTGCCGAGCTTGTTGTGCTTGAACAGCCACGGGAACATGTCGCCGCCCGAGCCGGCCAGACCGTTCGCCAGCATGCACTTGGGCCCCTGCTGACTGTCCGGCGGCCAGAACCAATCCTTGCCATCGCGGCGTGCCCAGTAGTTCGTGATTGGACGATTCAGCAGCTCGATGAATCGCGTCGGAATCTGACCGCCGCCGTTCCAGCGTTCGTCGATGATCAACGCGGCCTTGTCCATCTGGCCATAGAACTGGCGGAACAAATTGTTCTGTCCGTTCACACCGGTGTCGGGGACATAAATGTAGCCGACCTTGCCGCCGGTCTTTTGCTCGACGTAGGCGCGGTTGCGTTCGATCCAGCCACGATAGCGCAGGTTGGCTTCGCTACCGAGGGCCTTCACCACGACCTCGCGCGCGTTCTCGTCACAAACCGGGTTCGGGCCGACGGTCAGCGTGACCGTTTTGTCGGCCAGTCCGACCAGCGCCGCCCACGGTGCCTTGCTCGCATCGACCGCAACGCCGTTGACACCCAGCAGGTATTCACCCTCTTTCACCATGCTGCCCGGCTGGCTGAGCGGGCCGCGTGCGTCGCTGTCCCACGGCCCGCCTTCGTGGATCTTGGTGATCTTGTAGCTGCCGCCGTCGAGCACAAAATCGCAACCGAGCATACCGACCGACACGCTGGGCTGATCCTCTTCGTCGCCGCCCGAGTAATAGGCGTGACCGACGTTCAGCTCGCTGATCATCTCGCGAATGATGAACGCGACATCCTCGCGCGACGAGCAGTCCGCGAGCATCGGCTCATAGTGCTTCCAGACGCCTTCCCAATCGACGCCGTGCATGGTCGGGTCATAGAAAAAGTCGCGCTGAATGCGCCACGCCTCGCGCGCGATGTGCCGCCATTCGGCTCGCGGATCGATCTCGGTCCGCATCTGATCGGTCGGCACCTTCTTTTCGTATTTTTGCTCGGCCTTGGCGTCGATGACGGCCATGTCGCCGCCACCCTTGATCGCCAAAATCTTCTTGCCGTCGGCGCTGAGCGCGTACGAGCCGACCTCGCTGATGATGGTCTTCTCTTCCTTTTCGTCGGCGGCAGGGTCGAAGATTTTGATGCCGATCTTCGCGTCGCTGCCGCGCGTGCGCGTGCGCACATAGATCAAGCTGCCGCCGTCGATCACGTTCAGCGTGCGGAAATCGCCGATCGCAACCGGTAGCTGAACCGCGCGGCGTTCAAAGCCTTCGAGCTCGATCACGACCGGCTTGACTTCGTCCTTCTTGTCGTCGGGCTTGCCTGCCTGCGAAGACTGTGACGATTGCGAGGACGCGGGTTGTGATTCACCGCTGCTTGACGCGGTCGCCGTCGCGGGCTGCGAAGTGGCGTCCGATTTTTCATCCTTCTTTGCGTCGTCTTTCTTTTCCTCTTCCTTGTCGTTCTTCGGCGCGAGCGGATTCTTCACGTCGGCTCGCAACGGCACCATCAGCAGCACGCTCGTGTCGGCGTACACAAACGTCGTGCCAGCGTCTTCGTACTTGGGCGAGGTGAACTCGCGCTGGCTGCCGTAGTACAGGTATTCGCCCTTGCGATCGAACGCCGGCGCGTAATCGTTGAATCGCCCGCTGGTTACCTGCTTCTTGTTCCCGGTCGAGACCTGATAGAGCCAGATCGCCGATTGATTCAGCTCGTCGGCGTTCTTCGTGTACGCAATCCACTCGCTGTCGAAGGCCCAATTCGCCTGCGGCTGCTGCGCCCACGGGTCGGTGTCGATCAGCTTCGACTCGCTGGTCTCGACGGTCATCAAGTACATGTTGGCGGCCTTGTCGGTGTACGCGATGTACTTCGAGTTCGGCGACCAGAGTATGTTGTAATAGAACGTCTTGCTGCCCTTGGTCAGTTGCCGGGGAGCGGCGACGCCGTCGGCCGGGCGGATGTACAGCTCATATTCGCCGGTCTCGTCGCTGACATAGGCGATCCACTTGCCGTCGGGGCTGAAGTTTGGATTGCGCTCGTGCGTGCCGCTCGTGCGGGTGAGATTCTGCGTCGCACCTTCGCGAGCCGGGGCGCTGAACAGATCGCCGCGGGCCTCGATTGCGACACGCTTGCCGCTGGGCGAAATGTCGGCGCTGCGCACCATCTCGGCCATGTCGGTCATCTGCGGGCGGAGCTTGGGCCGATCGCCGGGAATCGTGACCGTGATGCTCTTCGTCTGGCCGCTCTTCAAATCGAGCAGCATCAGGCTTGCGCCCTGCTGAAACACAATCTCGCCGCCGCCGCTCGCGCCCGGCCCCATCGCCGGCCACTTCACGTCGAAGTCGGCGAACTTGGTCACCTGTTCGCGTTTACCGGTCTTGGTGTCGTACTTCCAGATGTTGCCGCGATGCTCCTTGCCGTCATCGCTCAGGTAATAGACCGCGTCGCCGTGCCACATCGGCAACGAATCGGTGCCTTCCCAATTGGTGATTTGCTTCGACTCATTGGTCTTCACATTGAACAGCCAGATGTCGGTCTGCATGCCGCCGCGATAGCGCTTCCAGGTTCGGTTGTCGATCGAGTGCGGCGTATACGCCAGCCACGTTCCGTCAGCGCCCATCGAAGCGGTCGCGCCATACGGAACGGGCAGTTTCTCGGGCAAGCCGCCGCTCGTCGCGACGGTGAAGAGTTGCTGCATGCGACCCAGTCCGGCCATTCCGCCCTGGTTAAAGAGCAGCGTGCCGGTCGTGGCCCAGTCCTGAAGCCACTCGCCGCTCGGGTGATAGGTCACGCGCTGCGGAATGCCGCCGCTGGTGGGCACGGTGTAGATGTCGCGGTTGCCGTCGTAGTTGCCGACGAACGCGATCGCCTTGCCGTCCGGGCTGAAGCGCGGAAAGGTCTCTTCGCCGGCGGGGCTGGAGAGCGGCTGGGCCACGCCGCCCTCGCGTGAGACGAGCCACAGGTCGTTGGCATAGGCGAACACGATCTGCGTCGCGCTGACATCGGGATAGCGCATCATGCCCGCGTGCGGCTTGATGCCTTCGGCGGTCGTTGATTTCACCGGCGCGACCGATACGGGTTTGGTTGTCGCGGCGGGTTTTGATTCATCCTGAGCGCGGGCGGGCGACGCGCAGCCGACAAGGGTCAACCCCGCGCCGGCGAGCATGAGAAACTGTGAACGCGCGGCGAGGCGAGCGAGACGTTGACGCATACAAAGTGCTCCTGAGCGGCCCCACGTCGTAGGGCGGTCCTGCGAGAAAAAACGGTCGTGGATTGTCGGCCCGTGGGTGCATTCATGCAATCGGGGGGCATTCGGGGATCAGCCCGACTCCGACACGATGCGGACGGCTGACCTCGGCGAATCCTGTCGGCAATTCGATTGGCAGGCGAGCTGTGCAATATGGGTTGCCGCAGAGCGGTCAAGGATCGTTACTTGCGACGATTCGGCTCGAACCCCGGCGGGCCGTGCTGCTGGTCGCGGATATGTTTCAGCACGGCAACTGCCTCGGCGAGTTTCTGGTTGGTCTGATCGACGAGCCGCGTCAGCTCGCGCGACTGTTCGCCGGGCAGCGAACTATCGGCACGTGCGGCGGCGGTCGGACGGGCAAGCTCGCGGCCCCAGAAAACCGCGAGCGCGAGCGTGGCCCCGACGATCGCCGACTTGATGTCGAATCCTCGTTGCCGATGCATGCGACGCTCCACGCTGCGCCGTTTGCGCAGCCGCTGAGGGTGCATCGGCGTTGAAGGGCGGCGACATTTGTAAGGAATAGCCACAGGCGGAAAGAAAGATCGCCACAGAGAACACGGAGGTCACCGAGAGATTCGACGATCAAGTTAATGCTGTGACGCGCGACGCGCGCACTTCATGCACGGCGCGAATTCGCCGGCGGCGCGCTCGCATGCTGGGCGAGCGTGCCGCAACACAGCCACTCAATACACGCAGGTCACGCCGAACTGACTCAGCAGGATCGACAGATCGGTCAGATCGCAATCGCCGTCGCCGTCCGCGTCGCCTTGCTCGCGCGGCACGCTCTCGACGCCGAAGTTCGCCAGCAGAATCGACAAATCGGTCAGATCGACCGCGTTGTCGCCGTTCAGGTTCGGCGTGCCGCGCGGGTGTGCGTCGACGCCGTTCGAGATGCAATCGTGATCCCAGTCAATGCCGAGCCGCCGCCCCGAACCCGCCGGCACCGCCTGGAAAACCAGCATCCCTCCAGCGGCCGCGATCGTTTCGAGCAGGTCGCGCGTCCACATGACGCTTGTGTCCGAAATGAACGTGCCCGCAACCGGATCGGCCAACCACAGACTGCCGGACAATTCACCCAGCACGCCATGCACGACCACATCGCAATACGGTTCCGGCGGGCAACCCTCCGGCAGGCCACAGCCGAACGTGGCTTGCGGCTGCGCCATGCTCAGCATGACGTCGAGATCGGCCGTTTGTTGAACGGTCACCGGTCCGTTCAGATGAACCTGCCAACCGACGACCGACATGACGTTCGTCGGAAACGACGTGATAAACGCGATCAGATCTGAGCGCTCATTGTCCGGCATGAACGGAAAGAAATCGTCGAGGAACGTCTGCAGCGGGTGATCATTCGCCTCGCGCCGCTCGCGACCGTCGTGAATCGTGCCGAATCCGGTGTAGAGATCGCTGTCGAATTTGCGATGGATGGCACGCATCTGCGCGACTTCCTGAATCTGTGCGTCGAGTGACGTGATGTCGAAGCCGAAATCGTCCGTGAATTCCGGGTCGCGGCGCGTGCCATCGTGGAACGCGTCGTGACATGCCTGGCAATTGTTCGCCCACACTACCACGCCCGCGGCCGCCGCGGGATCTTTGAACGAATTGTCGCGATTGAAGAACGGGCTCGGCGGATAGACCAGCGACTCGATGTAGTCGGCCATCGCGCCGATATCCGCGTCGCTGAGTTGCTCGCCGCCGAGCAGATTTTCGAACGCCTCATTGAAGTCTTCAAGCTGCGGCTTGTCGCCGCGCCAGTGAAACGAGTTGTGCCGCGCGAGGCCGCGCAGAGATTGCGTCACCATCGGACCTTTCGCCGGATGGTTGGGCGTCGGATTGCCGAACGCGAGCTGCACGTTTTGCGGGGCGGGCAACATTTGCCCGGACGGATCGCCCAGATCCCACGCGAGATGATCGAGATTGCCGTCGATGTGACATGTGCCGCACGAACTGACGCCGTCGCGACTGTTGGCGGTCGAAAACACGAAATGCCGGCCGTTTTTCACGCTCGGCGGCTCGGGGTTGTAGAGGTAGAGCTTGTGCAACGCCGGTGCGGATGCGCCGGCCGACAGATCGTGCGAGCTGATCATCATGTCGGTGCGATTGAAGACATAGAGTCGCTGCGCGCTGTCGTCGAGCGCGACGCCACGCGGCCCGCGACCGGTTTCGATGGTGCGTAGCGGTCGCCCGGTCGCACCGTCGAGCACGCCGACACGATCAGAACCCATCGCGGCGACGTACACGCGCGAGCCGTCCGCAGAAACCACCATTTCCAGCAAATTCGCGAGCGGGCGCGGCGACGCCGACGGGCCGGCGTTTAGATCAACGGGCGCGATGGACACTTGCGGCGTGCCGACATTTTCGACGCGCACGATGCGGTGATTGACCGTCTGGCCGTTGATGAGCGGCGATGTGCGAACAAGGTTATTCGCGTCAATCGTACCTACATACAGTGTACTATCTGTGCGAATTAGCGACAGGCCGGTCAGCGTTGTGCCGACGCCCGACTGAATCGCGGAGACCGCCGGCGCATCCGGCGATCGAAGGCTGACGACGATCAGGTCGTTGTCGAGTGTATCCACCGCCTGACTCAGGATCTCGATCAGCACCTGCTCCGCGTTGTTCAGTTGCAGCTCGGGCGTAGATAATTCTAGTGTCAATTGCGCGACCACGGCAGGATCAAGCTCGCCGCTGGGAAGTAGCAGCAGTGAGAGCAATACCGCCCACTCGCCGCTATCCAGCCCGTCCGGAACAATGCGCATCACCGATGGCGCGCCCGGCTCGGTCGAAATGTCCGGCCAGGGCGCAAGCAACGGCGACTGATCAAACACGGATGCGGTGACACTGAAATCGCGTAAGATCTGCAGCCCTGGGATGAAGAAGCATTGTGTGCTATCGATCCCGTTGGTCGGCGTGAAGCACGCAGTCACCGGCCCGCCGACGGTCGTTGTGTTGTTCCCGGAATGCAGCGAAGCGACGACGATTTGGGCGTTTGCCAGGTCGATCGCCGCAGCCCGAGGCGTGTGGCAGGGCAGCCGTAGGCGATGGATCGGCGTGCGCGAGGCCACGTCGATCGTGACCAGATCGCTCCCGTGAACTGCGTTTGCCGTCGGTGCGTCGAGCGCCGGCCCCTGCAGAATGATGTACGCGAATCGACCGGATTCGTCGAACAGCAGCTCGACCGGCTCGTCGCCGACTGAGATCGTCGCGGTCGTCGCACCTGCGCTCACGTCAACAATACTAATGTCGTCTGAGATGCTGTTGACAACCCAGACGACCTGGTCGGCCGTACCCGGTTGAATGCGAACCGTAACAGGGTCGATACCTACCGGAATCTCGCGAGTGACCCGAGGAAGATTGCCGTCCGCCGCGCCGGTAGCGATGACAACCAACGTCCCGGCGGGTCCATTCAAGGCGAACAGGCGCTCGCCGTCGCGACTGAGCGTGAGCGGATGAAGCGCGGGCGAATCGAAGTTGACGAAATTGCCGGTTACCATTTTGGAAAGATTGGGAAACGTCTGCAGTCCGCGATCGGCGATCCCGCGGACGTCGTCGCTGCCGGCCACTGGGAAGAGCACGCGTGGATGCCCGCCGCCGGACGGCTCGACCTTCATGAGATTGAACTCTGCCGGCTCGCCTCCGCGTGCGAGCCCGGCGGCACTCAATGCGACTGCGCAGCATGAAACGAACGCTCTCATGTGAACCCCCTTCAGTCGATGCCGGCGGAAGTGAAGTGCCGGCCGATGTGAAGCCGTAGCCACTGCGGGGTGGCACTGCGGCTGAGTTCAAGTGTGCGTCACAAATGGCAGAAGTCAAGAAATTTACGGACGTTGTATCGCGTGCAAAGAACCGGCGAGTGGTGGGGTGGTGCACCTGCCGCAGGACTGCCGGTGCGGCAGCGATCGTGTTTCACGTGAAACGACAATCGCCGATCCGGTGTTCGTGTTTCACGTGAAACGAAATGCGGGGCGGCACACTCGACCGTGTACCGCCCCGCTCTTCGTGTGCTCGTTCGAACAAACTACTTCAGTCGATCGATGCCCTGCCGCCAATCCGCTCCGCCAACCGATCAAACTCTTCAAGCGATTGGTAATGCAGCACCACGCGGCCTGTGTTCTTCCCGCGACCAGGCACCACCGAAACCCGCAGCCCAATCGCCTTACTGAACGACCGAGCTACGTCATCGATGTGCTTGTCACCCGGACGGTTGTGCGCCGGTTCCGCCGACGCGACCGCTACGGCATCCGCCGACTTGGCCAACTCCTCCACCTGCCGCACCGACAGGTTTCGTCTTTGCACAAGCTTTGCAAGGGCAAGTTGCTTTTGTGGATCGTTGATGGAGAGTAGCGCCCGCGCGTGCCCCATCGACAGCGCCTGCCGGGCCAGCATGGTCTGGACATCGGGCGCTAGCTTTAGCAGCCGCAAGTAGTTAGCGACATTTGCACGGCTCTCGCCGAGCTTACCCGCCAGCGCGTCCGCCGACACATTGAACGTGTTCAAGTATTGTTGATAAGCTGTCGCACGCTCCAGCGGACCCAGGTCTTCACGCTGCAGGTTCTCTACCAGCGCGAGCTCCATCGCCTCACTGTCGCTCAGCGACTTGACGATCGCCGGCACAACCTGCAATCCCGCGAGACGCGCCGCCCGCCAGCGGCGCTCGCCAGCGACGAGCTGAAACGCACCTTCGGCTCGCCGCACCAGGACCGGCTGCAAGATGCCCGATTGGCGAATCGACGCGGCCAACTCATCGAGTGCGACCTGGTCAAACTCCGTTCGCGGCTGGTAGGGGTTGCGCTGGATCTGGTCGATCGAGATCATCTGCACCCCGCCGGGTGCTGGCGAGTGGGAAACCGTTTCGCCGATCGTCGGGATTAGCGGCGAAGCGGGCGCAACGGTCGACGCGGGTGCCGAAGTTTCGCTGCGCAGCACCGTCGTCGTCCGCGGGCCGATCAATGCACTCAATCCGCGGCCCAGGCGCGGAGCGGGTTTGGACATGCTCTTCTCCATGCCTGCGAAGATTGCGTCCATCGCCGGGCGTTGTCAATCCACCCAAAAAACCAAACCGCCGGCCCCGCCAGCGACCATGCGACTTGGAACTCACGGAGTCATAGAACATCTATGTATCCGGCACTTCATGTACAATGTACGATTGATAGACAATTGAGAGGCGCAGTTGTGGTTGCGGCATCACGCCGCCATCATGGTCGCGTGTCCGACCGACGCCCGATCATCATCGAAAACTACAACCCCGCATGGCCCGCATTGGCCGCCGAGCAGGCCCGCGCCATCGCCGTCGCCCTTGGCCCGCTCGTCATCGTGATCGAGCACATCGGCAGTACCGCGGTCCCGGGGCTGGCCGCCAAGCCGGTGCTTGATCTGATGGTCGCCATTCGCGATCTCTCGGATTCGCCGCGTGCCGCGCCGCTCATGCAGTCTCTCGGCTTTGAGTATGTCCCAAAGTTCGAAGCGACCCTTCCGATGCGGCGCTTCTTCCGCAAAGACACGGCGGGCGTCCGCACCCGTCATATTCATATGGTCGAGATCACAAGCGAGTTTTGGCGCAACCACATAGCATTTCGCGACGCCCTGCGCGACGATCCGCTAATCGCCCACGCTTACGCCGATTTGAAGCGGCGACTGGCACAAGATTTCGTGGACGACGTGGCGGCGTACACCGATGGCAAGGCCGACTTCGTTCGAGACGTTATCGCCCGCCGACAGCTTCGCGAGGCTCCACCAACGGGGGCGGATTCTCGTTGATCTAACGCCCGCTCTATGCTACTGTTCTTTTCTGCACCTGTGTGTGCGGACGTAGCTTCATCCCAAGGCGGTTCCCATGTTGAACACAAATCGCTCGGCGATCGTGCTCCTGTCTCTGTTGACGTGCATCGGGCCAACCGCCTAAGCGCAGCAGCAGTGCGGATGGAAGCTGAGAAGTCCGGAGGCCGTCTGGGGCCACGCAATGGCCTATGATGCGGCACGTCAGCAGGTGGTGGTTTTCGGTGGCGGACCGGCGGGCGACGGAGGAACTCCGCTGCGCGACATGGGAACGGCCCTTTGGGACGGGACACACTGGGATGTGCGCCTGCCAATTGTCTTTCCTCCGGCACGCGCCGGGCACGTCATGTGTTACGACAGCGCGCGTCAGGTGGTCTTGCTCCACGGCGGCGTGGCGGGCACAACGCGGCATCGAGATACCTGGTCCTGGAACGGCGAATCGTGGCAACTGGTCGCGCAATCCGGTCCGCTTCTCGCCCCCGGTGCTTCGCTGGCGTTCGACGCTTCGCGCGGCGTTGCGGTGCTTTGTGGAACCACGCCGGAATACACGCAGTTCCAGACCTGGGAGTGGGACGGTACGACCTGGACCTTTCGCATCGGTGGAGGCGCGTCGATAGTCAGTGACACGGCCATGGTCTACGACTCAAACCGCGCGGTGTGCGTTCTCCGGCAATATTCCAATACGTTTGAGTGGAACGGAATCGCGTGGACGCATCGTACGTCGACCGGCCCGCCGGCACGCACGGGCACCGCGATGGCATTCGACGCGGCGCGGGGTGTCACTGTCTTGTTCGGCGGCTACGTCAACGCCGAACGACAGGACACATGGGAGTGGGATGGGGCGACTTGGACACAGCGCGCAAATGCGGGACCAAACCGGCGTGCGTATCACGCAATGGCTTTCGACTCGGCGCGCGGTGCCACGGTAATGTTTGGCGGTTATCGCGACTCGGGGGGAACGCCCGCCACAGCGCTTGCATCTGATCTGTGGGAGTGGAGCGGCACGACGTGGGTCGCGCGCACTTTCGGCATTCCGCAGCGCAGCGGCGCCGGCCACATGGTATTCGACGCAGCGCGTGGCCTGATGGTCTATGTGCGCCCGCGCACCAATGCTGAGGATGGTGCCGATGGTCCGATTCAAACCTGGGAGTGGGACGGCGAACTCTGGCGTCGCAAATTCACCGCCCACGCGCCGCGAAACACGACAAACATGCGGATTGTGTTCGATACCGTTCGTCAACACACCTTGCTGTTTCAGGGCGATTATTCTCCGGCTCCGTCCTACGGGAGCGACTATACAGCTGTCATGACGTTCGACAGAGCCCGTGGCGTCGCGCTATGGCGTTCAACATACGACTGGTGGGAATGGGACGGCTCGACTTGGACTTTCACCCCCACATCGTTCGTAGACGCCGACTATGCATGCACGGCTTACGACTCCTCTCGTCAACTCTCCGTCCTATACGGGTGGGCCGGAAACGGCGCAAACCCGGGAACGACGTATGAGTGGAACGGCATCGATTGGGCGTTCCAGACCAATCTTAGCCCCTCAGCGTGGAAGAAGTGCTCACTCGCATACAACAGCGCTCGCCAGGTCTCCGTACTCTTCGGCGGCTGGGATCTCACGCCAAACTACCGATATTGGAACGAGGTTTGGGAGTGGGATGGCATTGCATGGATTCCGCGGATGGCCGGTGGTCCAGCGCCGCGCGCCGAAGCTGCGATGGCGTACGATTCGAGCCGCGGGAAGTTCGTGCTTTTCGGCGGGGGCGCTGCCTACGCCTTTGGCGATACGTGGGAATGGGATGGCATCGCCCCCGCCAGCATTCGCACTCCGCCTCAATCGCAGTTCGTCGTAATCGGAGAAGCTGCAGAATTCGCGGCCGTCGCCTGGGGTTCAGACCCGATGACCTTTCAGTGGCGACGCAACGGCTTACCGCTGACCGACGGGACGACGCCGAGCGGTAGCGTGAGCAGCGGCGCGAACAGCGCGACCCTCCGCATCACGTCGGTCGGTCCGGCTGACGTTGCCGCATACGATGTTGTCGCAACAAACCCCTGTGGTGACGTGACAAGTGCGACTGCACACCTCACCGTGACTCGCGCCGAATGCGCCGGCGATCTTGATGGCAACGGCGTCGTCGAGCTTCCCGATCTGGCCATTTTGCTGACTCAGTTCGGCTGCAACACCGCCGAAGCCGGCTGCTCGGCAGACATTGATGTAGACGGCTCAGTCGGACTCAGCGATCTCGCGGTTTTGCTGGCGGCCTTCGGTACGCCGTGTCAGTAGCGACGCGGTAATACAACCGGTGGGAGTCGGCGACATCGCTACGCGCGAAACTCTTCGCGCGCAAACCGCTCATACGCTTCCAGCAGCCGCTGGTGCCGCCGGTGGCCGCTGTCGAAGCCGAGGTCGTCCATCTCGCGCAGCGCATCTTCCGGCGAAATGCCTTGCACATGCACGCGATAGAGCGCACAAAACATGCCCGTCCGTTGCTGGCCGATGCGGCAATGTACGAGCGCGGGCATCTGCTTGTCGTCGCGTACGATCGACAGAAACTCGGCCACTTGCTCGCGCGTCGGCGGGTTTTTGTGGTTGCAGGGAAGCGTCACGAATCGCACGCCGCGCGACTCACACGCCGCCCGCTCCTCGCTCTCCCACGCAGCGGAGTCTTCGCTGTCGCGACTGCCGCGCAGCGCGATGACCGTCTTCAAGCCGTGTTTGTCGATGAGTTGCACAAGTTCTTCGGGCCGCGGCTGGCCGCAGCGATAAAACCGGCCGTCCTCAACCGCGCGAAAACGGCGCAGGCCGTCATATGGCTTGCGAAACCAGCGACGAATGAAACGCGGAATGATCAATGACAATTCCTGGCAAGAAAGCAGCCGAGGGCGGCTGCTCCACAAGTAGGGTGGGCATCGCCCACCATTTGTAGACCGATCGGCGGCGGCGGCGAATGGTGGGCGATGCCCACCCTACATCAACGATCGACCACGCGAATCGTCGTTTGCCGCTCGGCCACCTTTTCGCCGATTCTATCACTGATTGTCACCTTCACCACATACTCGCCCGGCGAAAGCGTTCGCGGCAGGCGAACCAGCGGCGATACAAAGCAATCCTGCCGCCGCGTGCGGCAGCGATCGACCATCTCGGGCGCGGCGACTTCCTGCACCACATCGCCCGCCCGGCTCAGCACCGCGACCTTCAACGCGAACACCGACTTGTACCAGCCATCCTCGCCGCGCTCGCTGACAAAGTCGCTCACCTCAGCATAGAGCACAAACTCGTTGTCGCGCCCGGCGACAAACGTCGGCGTCATCGCCTCATACTGACCGAAGCCGCGCACCGCCCGGCACACCTCGATCGTCGGCAGTTTCAAATCGACGATCGCGGCCAGCGACTCGCGCAGCTCGGCCAGCGGCGCGAGCACCGACGCCAACTCGTCGTCGGGCCGACCGCCGTTCACCTCGCGCAGGGCCAGCACGGCATCGACAAACCTGCCGCACACTGTTTGCTGCTCGCGCGTCGCCAGCGCCAGCGGCTTGCGGGCCTTGTCGGCATCGCCCGCCGCCGCGTGCAGGATGCGCTGCACAATCTGTCCGCGCAGGTCGCCTCCTGTCGCGTCTTCCGGCAATTCGTCGAGCAATTCTCGCAACGTCGCCGGCAGTACCGTCGCCTTCTCCGGCGAGTTGAGCGCCGTCGCGTCCGGCTGCCCGGCGCGACGCTGAATCGCGAAGTCGCGCTCGCTTCGCGCGGTGACGCCGCTGACCGTCGGAGGCTTTGACGCGACAGTCGGCGCGATCGGCGCGGTCGTTGGTTGCGAAGATGGTACGGCGGCGACAGGCTCGGGTTTCTGTCCGGCGAGCGGCTCGATGTCGAGATCGGCGTTCGTGCCTGCAGATTCCGAGCGCCGCGAACCGCGCCCTGTCGAACTGATGATCCGCTCCGGCTCGCGCGGCGGCAAACGCCCCGCGCCGTCGCCACCTTCGGGATCCGTGTCGGCGGCGAGCTGCGCTTCGTCTCTCGCATCGTCCGATTTCGCCGATCCGCGCCGCGCCGCCGCCTTGGCCGCCATCTTCGCCGCCCAGTCGCGAATCGGGTTCAGCAACTCGTCTGGTGCGTCGGTCGGCTTAGATGTGGGTTGCGAAGCAGCCACAACTTTCGGCTCGGGCGCTGCTTGCTTGGTCTGCGGCTGCTGTGGCTGCATCCACGCCGGCATTCCCTGGCAGCCGGCGAGCAGCGCCAGCAGTAGTAACGGGAGGCAACAGGGCACTCGTTCCAAGCAACGACGCGTTCTCAAAATGGGGAGCATCGGCCTCCGGCCCGACGGCGGCTCGCGCAGCGAGCCGATGCCGAGCCCCGCGCGTAAGCAAGGGGTTTTGTGTCGACGTGAAAAAACCCCTCCCTTACGGTCGGGGCTCGGTTTGCTCGTGCGGGCGGAGTGCCCGCACCACACCGTTACTTCGCGTGTTTTGTGGCCGGTGCGGGATCGTGGCGCACCGGCCGGAGACCGATGCTCCCCGTGACGGGGAATCTCTGCCCCATCCGACGAACTGTAATGATCGAATATATGTCGCTGGCGGGCGGCATCCATGCCACGCTCCGGAGCTTACGGCCTTGGGCGTCGTTACGCCGCGCCGCAAATGTCCAGCAGCACGGCCTCCACGCCGCTTTCTATCGACCGCGCTCCGACCTTGGCTTGGGCATCCAGCTCGGCGAGGGTCGCGATCAGGCGCTTCACGCGCATCGGCGACACGCGGCGCAAAATCTGCTCTAGTTCCTGATGCCGATTCCACATCTGCACTTTGGGCGCAATACTGAACACCGACTCGCCCGATGCGACCATCGCATGCGCCGTCATCCACTTGCGCACGCAAAACGCCAGCCCGCCGAGCAGCTTGAACACCGCCGCTGGATCGCTGTCGAGCACCTGGTGCCACATCGTCACCGCCCGCTCGGTCTTGCCCATCGCGGCCATGTCCATGACGGCGAAGATGCGCTCCTCGCGCGACTGTCCGACGAGCAGGTCGATGTCCTGATCCGTGATCGCCGCACGCTTGCCGCTGTACATCGCGAGCTTTTCGACCTCGTTCTGCAACATGCCCGCATCCGGGCCGACCAGGTCGATCAGCCGCATGGCGAGTTGATTGTTCATCTGCTTGCCGCGCTCGCGGGCCTGCTCGAGCACGAACGGCACGAGTTCGTTCGAACGCATCTTCTTGCATTCGACGATCGGGCAGCCCAGCTTCTCGATCGCTTTGGCGATGCGCGTCGTTTTCGGAAAGCTGCGGCAAACCAGAATCAGCGTGCCGGTCGGCGAGGGGGCGTTGCAATAGCGATCAAGCGACTCGCGGCTGGCACTGATAAACGCGTCGGCGTCGCGAATCACCACGATGCGCCGATCAGCCAGAAACGGCAGCGTGTTCAAATCGTCAAACACCGCCGCCGCCGACGGCCCGCCGGAATCGGGGTGCTTCTGGCCGTCATACTCGCTGAGCACCAAATCGCGGTCGGCGTCGGCAGGGATGAGGTCGCGCAGCGCGTCGCTGAGCGCGGCACTCTTGCGAAACTCCTCGTCGCCGAAGATGACGACGAATGCGTGTCGCGTGTCGCCGCGTGCGGGCTTTGCCGATTTGGTCGCCTTGGCCATAACGCGAAGTGTAATCCGTGTTCGCAATGGAGGGCGGTGCCCGTCCGCCGCCGTGTGGTGGACCAGCCCTGCCGGCTGATTCACTCGCCCGACGGTGTGCTGCTATTGCCGGTTGGCTCGGCCCGGGGATCGCTTCTACAGGCAACTCGCTCCAAAGCGGCCCAACAACTGGGACAGGTCGCTGAGGTCAACGTCGCCGTCGCCATCGATGTCGCCGTGGCAATCGATCACGCTCAGTGCTGCACCGGTCGTCTGCGCGTTCTCCCCGCCGCAGCGATAGCGGAGCGAGTACACGCCTTTGTCGCTGGGACGCGCCTCAGTGAGAGTAAGCGTTGGCGTGGTCGCGCCGCTGATGCCGCGCCCGTCGGCGAGCGGCACGCCGTCCCTCAGCCACTGGTATGAGCGAACATCGCCGCCCACCGTCGCACTGAATACCGCCGTCTGTTCCTTCAACACCGTCTGAGCCGCCGGCTGTTGCGTCGGTTCACATCCTGTCAGGCTGACCGGAACAACCTGAATGCCCGCGAGAAACGTGTCGAATGGAGCGTCTGTCCCGTACATGTAGACGTTGATGACGCCGTTGGTGATCGTCACGCGATGAAGCGCGTGCGTCACACCCTCGATGAAGGCATCCCCAGGCATCGTGCCGGAGATGTGCCGAGTGTCGTCGCTCCCGGATACGAACACATCGGCGCTGCCCCACGCCGCTACCGGCCAGGCAGCGTACGTATACACGTCGTATGTGCCGTTCGAGATACCCGGTAAGTTGCGCGGTAACGAACGTGGTACCGATGCATGGGGTGCTGTTGGCCATGATCCCGTCATCGAGCAGCGTCGCGTAGTCGCCCGTGTTCGCGGTTGGCACCCCCGCCCAGTTCTGCTCCCCCTGCATGAATAACCGAATCGTCGCGAGAGATGTTGCGCCGTCTACAGCGGTGAGCGCCTGGTTGTTCGGAAAGCTCATGCCGACCCACTGTCCCGCCGCTCCGCCAAAGCTCGGCGAGGGCGTGGGCTGGCCTGCGGGTTGGAAGTCGATGTTGAACGCCTGGGCCAACGCACGCTGCGCGCTGCCTGCCAGCGCCAGCCCGACGCCGATGCTGATAACATTGTGCGATCGCATGGTGATTCTCCCTTTTTGAGGATTCTGCCGCGCGGCCGCTCAAGCAAGCCGTCATTGTCGATTACACGAAAGGGCGCGTCGCGGGATCAATAAATGCGCGAAATCCGGAGTTTGGTCGAAATTGGGAGCCGCGCGGCCGTTCGAGACTAAGTGGGTCTGCCGGCTTGCGCTGCAGCCGCCCTCGGCTGCGATTGGGGAACAAGGGAACAATGGAACAAAGGTACAACGGATACGGTCCGAGCGACCCGCGCAAACGACGAAGGCCCACTCACTCACGGTCGGCGCCCGCTTCGGAATGCCTCGCGCGGTCGATCCATCCCAACTCGCTACTCGCTATTTGCTACTCGATACTTCCATCTACCGCACCAATCCGCGTTGTCGCAAATACGTCAACACCAGCGTATCAAACGACACCTTCGTGCTCGTGAACAAATACGTGATGCCGCGCCGCGTGCAGTGATCCTTCAAATCGGTGCAATACGCCGTCAGCATCGACTTGTATTTTTTCAGCAGCGGCTGCGAAATCGTCACCTCCGCGACGTCCTCGTCCTCAACGTCGACCAGCTTCAAATCGCCAACCAGCGGCGGATCGATTTCTTCCGGCGAGAGCACCTGAATGGCGTACAGATCGCAGTGCAAGCCGAGCAGATAGCGCAACCCATCCGCAAAGCCGCCCTTGTCCATGAAGTCGCCGACGACGATGACGACGCCCTTGCCTTTGTGTTTCAGGGCGAAGCGTTTGGCCGCGAGCGCGAAATTGCTCGGTCCCGCCGGCGCGATGCCGTCGAGGAACTTGATCATCTGTGATGCGAAGCGCCGACCACGAATCGCCGCCATTTCGTGAACGAGGTTGTCGCCAAAGCCGTAGAGGCTGACTCGATCGTAATTGACGAGTCCGATGTATCCGATCGCGGCGGCGACGCGCTTGGCATAGAGCGCCTTGTTCGGATTGCCCCAGTCCATGCTCTTCGACACGTCAAACAGCACCGTGACGTTCAGGTCTTCCTCTTCAAGGAACATCTTCAGCAGCAGCCGTTCAAGCCGGGCGTAGACGTTCCAGTCGAGAAAACGCAGATCGTCGCCCACCACATAATTTCGATAATCGGCGAATTCGACGCTTTCGCCCTTGCGCTTGCTGCGGCGTTCGCCCTTCATGCGTCCGGCGAAAATCTTGCGGCTGATGAGTTCCAGCGCGTCGAGCTTGTGCATGAATTCGGGCGAGAGCAGCGTCTTGTCTTCCGCCACGGCGGTGCGGCGGACGTAGTTGGGGATCGGTTGCGTGCTCATCTCAGATGCGGATCATAACGCGAGTCGATGAGGAACGAATCCTGATTCGCACGCTGCTGCGCGTTCAGTTCGCCATGCGATACGCCGCGACCGTCTGCCGCGCAAATTCACCCCACGAAAACCGCTGCGCCTGCGCGAGCGCCCGCACGCGCGCCGCCGCCGCCGCATCGCCCGTCTGTTCGACCGCCGCCCGCATCGCTTCTGTCCAACTCTCCACATCGTCCGGCGACAACAGCACCCCCGCATCGCCCACGACCTCGGGCAGCGACGCGACATCGGACACGATCACATGCGCCCCGCAAGCCAGCGCCTCCAGCGGCGGCAAACCGAATCCCTCGTAACGCGTCGGCCAGACAAACGCCGTACAGAGCGAATAGAGCGCCGCCAGATCCGGGTCGTGCAAATATCCCAGCAGCCGCACGTCGCTCGCGAGCTGCTGATCGGCGAGCTTCGCGCGAATCGCCTCGGCCTTCCAACCCCACGCACCGACGATCAGCAGCGGACACGCTCGCCGCAGCGCCGCCGGCGAACGCCCATATGCATCGAGCAGCCCATCGACATTTTTGCGCGGCTCCAGCGTCCCGACATACAGCATGAACCGCGCGGGCAGCGCAAGCCGTGCGCGCGTCGCCTCGCGCTCGCCATCCGCCAACGGTCGAAACGCGTCGCGCGCCGCCTGATACGACACAACAATTCGATCGGCGGGAATCGAAAGATGAGTGATCATCTCGCGCTTGGTGAACTCCGAGGCCGCGAGAAACACGCTCGTTTGCCGCACGCCGCGCGCAAAGCCGCGTTCGTACCACGCCACACGGTCGGCCGGGTGCCACTCGGGATGGATGATTCCCGACAGATCGTGAATCGTCGTCACCGTCGGCAAAGGCGAGCGTATCGGCACATGATTCGGCTCGTGGTAGATGTCGCAGCCGCGCGTCGCCAGGCGAAACGCCACGCCGTAGCCGGCCTGATAGATTCGCCGCAGCCACGCGGGCGGTCGACGCTCGGGATGCGTGGGCTTCGACGTGGTGGTCGACGTCGCCAACGCGACCCGCGGCGCGCTGCTCGCCGCCGCGTGCTTGTCGAGCACCGCTTGCCATGCGATGCGTTTCACGTTCTTGCACAGAAACGGTTCGAATTGCACATCGCTCGCGACCGTCGGCACATGCAGAAGTAGCTGCGCAATGTAATTCCCGACGCCCGTGAGCGTTTTGTGCAGCGGGCGATCATCCATTGCGACGCGCATTTGCTCTCGATTCGGCCTGCGTACACAGCACGCGTACCGTTGCGGTTTCGAATGCCGGAGCGAAGTGGTGGGCGATGCCCACCCTACAGATTCTCGTATGGCTTGCCACCGGCGACGCCGCGCAGCCGACCGTGCTGATCGTACAGGCTCAGGTCGACGTTGCGGATCGCCTTGGTGATGTGAACGATTTGCCCGGTGTGAAACGCAAAGTGCTCGCCCACGTGATATACCACATCGACGCCGCTCACGTCATAGCCTTGAATCGAGTATCGCGCGACCAATTGATCCGCCGTGAGCGAGCCAATGATGTGTGTCACCCGCGCGACGGCGGACTCCAGCGGCGGCACGATTTCGCTCGCGGGCCGCTGCTCGCGGGCGGCGAACTCAGCCGGACGGTCGCGATCAAACGACTCGCCGTGCAGGCCGGCAATCACCCACTGCGTGATATTGCCGGTCAGATGCAAAATGAGACTCGCGACGCTGTTGCAATGCTCGTTGGGCCGCGTCCACAGCTCCTCGGTCGTCAATATTCCGGAGCAGCGAACGATCTGCGACAGGTCTTGCCGAAACTTGGCCGCAACCGCGCGCGTCAGCAGGTCGGCGATGCTGGTAGGGTGCATGGAAAGCTCCTCGGTCGCACTTTCGCAAGCGCAATGTATCGGCGAATGAGCGCGTCCGTGGCGATCAGCTCGCGAGAAACGTGATCGCATCCTCGACGACATCCGTCGCCGCATTGGGCCGCCCGAGGCACCGCGCCGCCGCGGCCATTGCGGTCAGTCGCGGCTCGTCAGCCAGCAGTCGATCAATGCGGAATCGCAGCAGTCGAGCGTTATGCACGCGAATCGCCGCGCGATTTTCGAGCAGGTAATCGCTGTTCCGCGATTCTTGTCCCGGAATCGGATTCACAATCACGAGCGGCACGCCGACCGCGAGCGCCTCGGCCGCCGTCAATCCGCCGGGCTTGCTGACGACGAGACTCGCGGCCCGCATCCAGACGTGCATCTCATCGGTGAAGCCAACGACGCGCAAACGGGGCGTCGCCCCCGCTGCGATCGCGTCGAGCCGCGCTTGCAACTTCGGATTCCGGCCGGCGATGACGGCGATCTGGGCCGGGGTCTGCAATTGCAGCAGGGCCCGCACAAAGTCCTCAACCGGGCCCACGCCGAAGCCGCCGCAAAGCATAAGGATCAGCGGTAAATCCTCGATCAGCCCGAGCCGCGCACAGGCATCGGCGCGAGCGGTCGGCTCGGCAAACGCGGCGCGCACCGGGATGCCGGTCACGCGGATGTGTGCGGGGTCTGCGCCCCACGTCGTCAGATACTCGCGACCCTCTTCGGTCGCCGTGTAATAGCGCTCGGTCGGCGGCTGTGCCCAGAGGCGATGCGTCTCGAAATCAGTCGTCACCGTCACCTGCGGGCAAGTGAGCCGACCGCTGCTGCGCATATGCGCGACGATCTCGGCTGACAAAAAGTGCGTGTTGATGATCAGTCGCGGCCGCAGCCCCTCGATGTGCCGCATCGTGCGGCGCGAATTGATGTTCTGAAACCACGATCGCAGATTGCGCCGCATGTTGCGAGCCGGTCGATCGGTCGCCTCATAAATCATGCCGAACGCGGCCGGCATGTGCCGCACGAGCCCGAGATAGCCGTTGGCGTAGAGGTTGCGAAAGAACGCGTTCGCGCTCTCCAACACGTCATGCACGATGACGGCAGCGCCCGGCAACCGCTTTTGCAGCGCCTCGGCGACCGCGATCGCAGCAACGCCGTGGCCCGCACCCGCCGACGCGGTCAATATCAAAATCGGTGCGTGATCGCCCATCAGTTCTTCACGACCGCCCGGACGCTTGCAGGCGCCGCGCCGCCTGTGCCACGAGTCCTTCGAGGCAGTTTACCACGCTCGCCAGTTCCACGCCCATGCCGCGCTGGGGGACCATTACGATGTCGAGTCCGTGCGGCAGCCGCGCGCGACAGTGCCGAAACGCCTCGCGCAGGCAGCGTTTGATGCGATTGCGCTCGACCGCGGGTCCGACGACGCGCCCGACGCGGAGGCCGAAGCGCGTGATCGACATGCCATTGTGCGCAACGCGCAGTGTGAGCTTGTCTGCCGAAACGCGAACGCCGCGCATCGCGTGGGCAAACTCGGCATCGCGCGACAGGCGGCACGCGCGCGGCAGCGTCAGGCGCGGCGGCGTCGGCTCAGCCGCGCTCATCGCGAACACTCTGCGGATCGCGGAAGAGGGCGATGCTGGCGGTGTGGCCGTGCAAAAAACTGCGACCGGCGATCATGCCGATCTCGCCTGCGCAGAAGAATCCCGCCAGCGGCGCGGCACGCGTGGCGGCCCGCACCTCCAGCGCGTCGTGGTTGCGATCGGTGAACAGGCGCGTGCCGCGACCGTTGCAGGAAAACAGCAGCGCCCCGTCGGTCGCATGGCCGCGCTCGTGCGCCAGCAAGCGCCGCAAATCGTCGGCAGCCGACTGTGCGTCGCGTACGTGAAACTGAATCGTCTGCCCTGGGCGCACGATTTCGTTGACCGCCATCGCGCCGGTCTTGTGGTCAAAACCGATCGGGTTGCGAATAAGGAAATCGCCGTGCCTGAAGCTGCCCTTGTGCTCGTCGAGTACGCGGCCCACGAGCAACCCACGCGTGCGCGCGAGTTCGCGATCTCGGGCCGGGCATTCGTTGAGCATGTCGTTGACGACCATGTAGGGCGGCCGACCGCCGAGTTGGTGTACGACGTTGTCCTCGGCCTTGGTGATTACAAAGTGTCGGCCGATCGGGCGGCAACCCTGCGACACCACGGGATCAACGCGCACATTGCCGGACAGCGTCACGCCGACGAGGCCCTGACGCATGATCTGGCCTTCGAAAATCAGCGCGTTCTGGTTCGGCTCCTCGGCGGCAGAAGCCATTCCGCCGAACGCGGGCCGACCGGGGAACTCTTCCCACAATCGTTCGAGCAGAAACTGGATGCCCGCACCAAAGCTGAACGGTTCGCCCAGCAGCAGAAAGTGCGGCTTGTGCGCGGGCGAGGCGCCGAGCAGATCGTGCATCGCTTCTTCATCGGTCAACGACTCAAGCTGGTCCTCGGCGATGTGAAACGCGTTGAGTTGCGCTCCGGGCAGATGCGCCGCCCAGATCGAGACGGCGGGTTGACCCTCGTATTCGAATTCGCCGCTGATCACGGCTTCGCCGGTGCAGCCGATGAAGGCTCGCGGGGCGAGTCGCTCTTCCAGTTCGAGCGCGATCGATTCGAGTTCGCCGTCGAAGTGCGGGCTGGCGAACAGCACACACAAATCAACGCGCGCCGCACCCAACACCTCGCGCACCGCGGTCGCCAGCAGCGACGCAGTGTCGGGTTGGCCGACGACGTTGATCGCCGCCGACGCTATCTTGATCCCGCCGTTGGACACGCCCATGCGCGGGATGGTACCCGGACACGGCGCGGCGACAAAGTGTGTGCGAGCGACGCGGGACGCGTGAAGCCACAGGAAAATCAAATCGGCTCGTCGATCGCCGCCGCGCGTGTGATGCGTATCGCCTTGTGCCCGCGCACCTGCCCCGGCTTGCCGGCGAACTTGGTGCGGCCGGCGACCTGGAGCAACAAGTCCTGCCCCGTGCGCTTGTCGAGCGTCAGCAAATCGCCCGGCTTCATCGTGCGCAAATCGCTCAGCTTGATGCGCGCCTGGCCCAGAAACGTGCGAATGCCGGCCCGCCCGCGGATCAGGCTGCGTGTGAGGCGCTGCTGCTGCAATTCATTCGCCGGTCGCGGCTTGTAGAACCACGCCTGCGTCGTCAGCCGGCCGAGCACCGACTCGATGACGTTGTAGGGGATGCACAAACTCATCGTGCCCGAATTCTGGCCGAGCTTGATTTCGAACGTGATGAAGACGACCACCTCGGTCGGGGCGACGATGTGTACGAGTTGCGGATTGGTCTCGGTGTCCTGCAACTCAAACTTCGCGCCGGCGAGATTTTGCCACACCTCGGACAGATGCTCGAGCGCGCGATCGATCAGACGCTGAATCAGTCGCCACTCGATCGTGGTTAGCGGGCGCTGCGGAATCCACATTGCCGAGTTTGAACCGCCGAGCAGCCGATCGATGATCGGATAAACGATCAGCGGGCTGACCTCCATGCACATCTGTCCTTCGAGCGGCGGAGCGGACAAGATGACAAAGCAGGTCGGGTTGGGCAGCGACTGCACAAACTCGCTGTAGGTGAGCTGTTCGACACCGACGACGCGCACGTCGATGATCGTGCGCAAAAGGCCGGAAAGCGTCGCGCCGAAATTTCGCGCGAATGCTTCGTGAATCGAACTGAGCGCGCGAATCTGGTCCTTGCTGACGCGCTCGGGGCGTTTGAAATCGTAAACGCTGGCGGCGATCTGCTGCGCGGGGGCGGCATGCACCGTCGTGGTCGCGCCGGTGGCGGCGGCATCCGACACGACGGAATTCAGCAGCGCATCAATATCACCCTGATCGAGCACTTCGGACACGGCGAGTCTCCGCGGACGCTGCGGCGTAGGTGAGCCGCAAAGACGATCCGCAGAGAACTATCGGTTGATTGCGCGAGCGCAATTCAGGCCGCGCGGAGGTGCCGCGCGGGACCGCGCGCTGGGGGACCGGTCTCCGACCGGTCTTTCTTAGTCTTCGAAATGCACGGCGAAGAAAGACCGGTCGGAGACCGGTCCCCCAGCGCATATCGTTCGATGCCTGTTACGCGCGGCTCTTGCGCGAGCGCGCGAGCCGCCGCGACCGCACCGATAGCAGCGCCAGCGAAGTGAACAGCAGCGCGAAGTTCATCCCCGCGCCACAGCCCGCACCACAACCGGCTGCATCGGCGATCACGTTCGGGTCGACCTCGTCGGGGTCGGGTCGCGTCGTGCCGTCATCGACCGGCCCGGTCATCACACTGTTGGTATTGGTGTTGTTGTCCGGCAATTCGTCGGAGCCGTTCTTGTTGCCGTTCTCGCCGTCGGCGTTCACGTTCGTGTTCGGGGTCGAATTGGTGTTCTGGTTAGCGTTGCCATTTGTGGCCACGCTGCGCACGCTGAGCGCCACACGATTGCTGGTCACGTCGCCGCAGCCGTTGCCGACTACAACGTCATATTGGCCGCTGTCGGCGAGATCGACCGCGTCGAGCCGCAGCGTCGCGGTCGTCGAGCCGCTGATGCCGTTGCCGTCGGTCAGATTCATGCCATCCTTGCGCCACTGGAATCGCAGCGTGCCGGTACCCGTCGCCACGACCGCAAGCGTTCCGCTCGTGCGCTCATTGAGCACCTGCACGGTCGGCTGCGTGTTGATCGTCGGCCCGCGGCGGACGGTGATCGTCGCCGGTGCCGAAGTGATGGTTCCGCAATCGCTGGTGATCACGCAGTCGTAGTCGCCCTGATCGGCGGCTTCGAGCGAGGTGAACGTCAGCGTGTTGCTGATTTCATTGTCGATGTTCACCTGATCCTTACGCCACTGGAACACCAAAATCCCGCTGCCGCTGGCGTTGACGATCAGTTGCACCTGCTCCCCGATGCAGCCGCTCACGCTGACCGGCTCGTCGTCAATGCTCGGCGCGTTACCCGCGGCGACGATTTGCGCGATGCCCGCCGCCGCGCGTCCGCCGGCTTGCGCAAAGCCGCCGACCGCGAGCAGATTCTCGCGAAAGCCGGCCAACGCCGTGGGCGGAGCGTCGGCATCGGGCGTGACGGTCGTCCACGCGGTGCCGTCGAAACGCAGCACATGCTGCGTCGCGGCCTGACCGGTGACGGTGAACGCGCCGCCGACGTAGAGCTCGCCGTCGAGCGTGCCGATCGAGGTGACTTCGCCGCTGGTCCAGCCTTCGGGGAATGCTCGGAACGCGGTACCGTCGAAGCGGGCGATGCCGTTGGCCGTAACGTTGCCGGCGCGAGTGAATGTGCCGCCGATGATTAGTTCGTTGTTGAAAATCGCCATCGCGCGAATGCGTCCGGTGAGATCGCTCGCGACGGATTGCCACGCCGTGCCGTCGAAGCGGGCCAGACGCGGGGCGGCGGTTGCACCACTGTTGCCGAATTCGCCGCCGGCGAACAACTCGTTATTGAAGACAACGAGTGCGTGCACGCGACCGTCGAGGCCGTCGCCGAGTGCTTCAAACGACGTGCCGCTCAGCCGTGCAACGCGCGCGACCGGCGTCGCCCCGCTATTGAGAAAGTCGCCCGCGACGACCAGTTGGCCGCCGAAATCGATCGCTGCCCGTGCCGCGTCATCGACGCCGTCCCCGACCGCGTTCCACGCCGAGCCATCCCAGCGTGCGACGCGTGCCGCCGGCGCTCCGCCCGCATTCTGAAAATCGCCGACCACGAATACGTCGGTGCCGATCGGCTGAATGTCGCGCACTGCGGCATCGACGCCGTCGCCCAGCGCGTTCCAGTTCGTGCCGTCGAACTGAGCGATGCGATCGGCCGCGACGCCGCCCGGCCCGCTGAGAAATTCGCCGCCGATGTAGATTTGATCGTTGACTACCGCGAGCGCCAGAACATCGTCGTTGATGCCTGCACCCAGCACGGCAAACGTGTCGCTGCGCACGTCCACGCGCGCGACGCGCGACACGCCGACTTGGTCGGCCAGCACAAATTCGCCGCCGAGAACCAGTTCGCTCTCGCGCGAGCCGAGCGCGTTGATCGGCGCATCGGTCCCAACGCCGATCGCCTCCCAGTCGGTGCCGCTCCAGCGCGAAAGGAAGTTGATCAGCGTCGGGCCGCTTTGCGTGAATGCACCGCCGGCATACAGCACGCCTTCGAGGACGTGCAGCGCCTGAACAGTGCTGTTGAAGCCGAAGCTCATCGGATTGAGCGCCGCGCCGTCCCATTGTGCGACGCGATTCATGAACTGGCCATTGAAGGTGAAGCTGCCGCCGAGAATCAGCACATCGTTCGGTGCGTCGCCCAGCAACGACATGCTGCTGATCGAGCCGTTGAATACGCCCAGGCCGAGTGCGAGTTGCCGCCAGTTGGTGCCATCCCACACGCCGAGCGAGCCGACCGCCGTCTGCGTGGGCGTCGTGCCCAGGAAGCTAAAATTGCCGCCGACGAATAGCTCGCCGCGATAGACCGCCAGCGCATTGACGCGCACATCGCTTCCGCCACTCACGCCGCCGAGCAGCGGCTGCCAGTTTCCGCCGACGAATTGTGCGATGCGGCTCACGCTCGTCGCGCCGGAGCTGGTGAAGCTGCCGCCCGCGATCAACACGTCGTTGAACACGGCCAACGCGCGGACTTCGGCGTTGAAGCCGGGACCGACGGGCAGAAAATCGACCCCGCTGAATTTTGCGACGCGTTGGGCTGCCAAACCGCCAGCGGAGGTGAAATCGCCCGCGATGTAGAGTTCGCCGTCGTAGACGATCATGGCCGAGACGCGACCATTCGTGCCGCCGGCCAGCGGCGTCAGCGTCGTGCCGTTCCACTTGGCGAGATTGCCGGCCAGTCCGCTGCCGGCGACGGTGAATTCGCCGCCGATGATCAGCGCCGGTCCGGTGCCGTCGTCGAACAGGGTCGCGCAATGCACGTTGCCGTTGACGCCGGGAATCTGGCAGGTCGAGAGGCTGCAATCCGCCGACCAGGCCGGGTCGCATTGCGCCCACGCGGGTGTCGACAACGAACCGATGCATAGGGCGGCGGCGATGAATACGGAACAACGCATAGCGACTCTCCTGCTCGTGCGAGCGAAATTCTGGCGACGACGGATGACCGAAATGCCGACGGCTCTGCCCGACGACAAATTGTGTTTCATTGATCCAAATCCGCCGACTCGCCAGCCCCCGGCGAGCGACAACGTGCGCGACGCGGGCCAGCCACGCGGCGACGATGCTCATTCTAGGCGCTCAACAGGCGTTTTCGACGGGTCCGATCGCGATTATCAGCCAATGCGGCGTGCGCAAATCGGAGTGCACGCATTCGCGGACCGAGCCGCGAAAGTTATTACGCTCGCGTGAAATCTGTCGCGGTCGCGCGAAATCCTGCAACGGCGGGGAGGCTCGCGCTGCGATCCGAACGCGACGCGCAAGCGAGTGAACGCGAGCGAAGCGAGCGCGCGTCTGAGCCGAGCCCCGACCATGAGGAAGAGATTTTCTTTCCATCCCGGGGAAAATCCCTTGCTTACGCGCGGTGCTTCGTTTCGGTCCCCCAGCGCGGTTGTCCCTCGCACGGGCGGCTATGATCCCGCACGACGCGCGGCAATTATTGATGAAGGAGTACACATGCCCGGAATCGGTTCGATCATCGCAGCTTCGGCGACGCTCACACCCATGTACGCCGAGCGACTCATCGACGGCATCAAACCCGAGACGGCCGCAAGCTTCGCGCGGCCCGGTGGAGTCATCATCAACAGCAACCACCCGACGTTTGTGTTCGGGCACCTGAACTTGTACGCGATTCGCGTGTTCACACTGCTCGGCCTGCCAACCGACGCGGCCAAGTACCCGCCCGAGTGGGACGCGCTTTTCAAAGCCGGCGTCGAATGCACCGACGATCCGACTTGTGCCAAGTACCCGAATTTCACCGAGCTGACGGCGTTTTTCTCGCGTGCGTACACGGCCGCGATCGCGGCGATTCGCGACGCGCGCGATGAGCGGTTCCTCGCCGCCAATCCCGCCGAGGGACGCATGAAGGAACTGTTCCCCACGATCGGCGCGGCGATCACGTTCTACGTCGGCTCGCATCCGCAATCACACTTCGGCCAAGTCAGCGCATGGCGGCGCATGATGGGATTGCCGCCGGCCTGATCGCTCGCGGCACTCAGCGAATTGCGGATTGCAGCACATCGTCGAGCAGCTCGCGCAATTTCATTGCCTGCGCTCGCTCGTCGGTATTGGTCTGGATGACGATCGCGATCTTGTGATCCACGTAGTACGCGATTTGCGTGACATATCCGGGAAACCAGCCGCCATGACCGAGACACTGTCCGTGGCGGCTCGGCCAGATTTGCACGCCCAGGCCGTACTGATCGTTCGGCCCGGTCTTCGCTTTTTCGCCGACGAGCATCGCGCGGCGCGTTTCGGGCCGCAACACGTCGCCGCCGTAGATTGCCTGCGCCCAGCGCGCCAGATCGCCGCTGGTCGAGACGAAGCCGCCGCCCGCCCACTCGAATTGAGGATTCAGACAGTATTTCCCCGGCGTTGCGACCTCGCCCGTCACCGGAAACGGATGATTCGGCCCGACATATCCACTGATCAGCCCCGATAACTCGGGTCGATCGGATGGAATCGTGTCGGCCAATTTCAGCGGCGTCAGCAGACGCTCTTGCACGAGGTCGTACAGCTTCTTTCCGGTGACGTGCTCGATCATCATGCCTGCCGCGATGTAGTTCGTGTCGGCATACGACCAACCGTTGCCCGGCTCAAACAGCGGCGGTTGGTCATAGACGAACGCGACCAGTTCCTCGGGTTGCCACGTTTTCATCGGGTCGGCCTTCAAGCGTGCCGCGAACTCTGGCATGAGCACATGCTCGCGCAGGCCGCTGGTGTGGTTGAGCAGGTGCCGCAGCGCGATCGCGCCGCGATTGGGCAGCTTGTCGAGGCATCCGCTGCCGAACGTCTTCGCGATTGTCGCGTCCAGGTCGAGCTTGCCCTGCTCGCCGAGTTGCAGCGCGATGGCCGCGACAAACGTCTTGCCCGTGCTTCCACTGAACATGCGATCGTCAGGCTTCATCGCAGTTTCAGGCGATTTGCGCGAAACACCGACCGCAAACTTCTCGATCGATCCGTCACCGCGCGCGATCGCGAGCGTTGCGCCGGGCACGCCGCTGCGCACGCGCCACTCGTCGAGAAGTTGCGACACGGACGACGCGCTCGATCGCGACGCGGGCTGAGCCAGCGCTGCGGCGGTCAGCACAATCGTGGCGGCGAACATTCGCATGATGTGGCGCATGATTGGGGTACTCGATCAGACGAGACAGGAATACGCGGGGCGAAAGGGTTCATCGCCGCTGGACAGATTGCAGACTCCCGCGCCGCGCGCTTGCTGTCAAAACAAACCGTTCCCGCACGTAGCCCGCGAATCGGGAACAGCCGAAGCCGTTCGCCGGTTGAACCAAATAGCCCGTTGGATCATCGCAGCGAATGCGCTACAATCTGAGTGAGGCGACATCGCCCGGCCCGGCGATCCCGTCGAGCGATCGGGCTAACCTATTGAGTGACAAAACCTTGCGAACTTTTCTTGCGCTAATCTGTCTGGCCGCGGTCGGCGGCGGCGGGTACTACGGCTATCGGCAGTACTTCACCGAGACGCCCGTCGCGAGCTATCGAACCGCCGAGATCAAACGCGGCAATCTCGTGCAGAGCGTCTCGGCGACCGGAAACGTCGAGCCGCTAATCAAGGTGCTCGTCGGCTCGCAGGTCAGCGGCACGGTGATCAAGTGGCACGCCGACTTCAACGATCGCGTGACGGCCGGGATGGTGCTCGCCGAACTCGACCTCGATCGCATCAATTCGACGCTCGACCAGCGCAAGGCCGCAGTCGCCGTGTCCCAGGCGCGCGTGCTCGAAGCCAAAGCTCGGCTCTCGACCGCCGTGCTCGAACGCACCCGAATTGAGAACGCGTACTCGCGCATGGCCGCCAGCGAGATCGAGTTCGAGCAGGTGAAGGCCACCGAACGCGAAGCACAGGCGTCGGTCGCCGCCGCCGAGGCTGACGTTGCTCGCGCGGAAGCGGAAAAACGCAGCACCGAAATCGAAATGACCAAGCACACGATTCGCTCGCCAATCGACGGCGTGGTGATCTCGCGCGATATCGACGAGGGTCAAACGGTCGCCGCGTCGCTGCAAGCGCCAACGCTGTTCACGATCGCCAACGATTTGTCGCAGATGCGTGTGAATGCCGCGGTCAGCGAGACGGACATCGGGCGAATCAAGGAAGGCATGCCGGCCGATTTTCGCGTCGATGCCTATCCTGGGCGCAAGTTTCGTGGCATTGTCGCGCAGGTACGCTTCGCCGAGACGATTTTGGACAACGTCGTGACTTACAAGACGATGATCGACGTCGACAACGCTGATCTCGCGCTGCGTCCCGGTATGACGGCGACGATCTTGTTCGAAGTGGACAAGGCCGAGAATGTGCTGATGGTGCCCAACGCGGCGCTGCGATTCGACCCGCGCGCCCAGACTGGGCAACCGACCGATTTCTTCCGCACCGCGCGGGCACAGCCGATCAAGCCGCGCGTCTTTCGACTCGCGAGTGGCGAGCAGCTCGAAGAGGTACCGGTCGAACTTGGTCTCAACGACGGCTCATTTACGCAGATTGTCAGCGGCGACGTGAGCGAGGGATTGCAAGTCGTGACCGATCAGGGCAGCGGTGCGGCGGGTGCACGCCGCAGCGGCCCGCCGGTGCCGGGAGCGGGAACGACACGCGGCCCGCGCGGCGCGTAGGGTGGGCATCGCCCACCATTTCACTGAAATACCGAAATCCTCCGCGGTTTTGTGGAGCAGCCGCCCTCGGTTGCTTTCTTCTCCGCATGCCGACGCGAACGGTCGGCGGCGTGGAATCTGAGCCGTTCTGCACACGAATCGCGTCGGACTGCGGCACTCCATGACTTGCCACCGACCCAACTCCGCGCCGACAATTCTCGCATGTTGCCTATCGCCATCGGACTTTCACACGAACGCAGCGTCATCGTGACCGGCGAGATGTGTCCGCATTTCGATGGAGCAATGCTGCATCCCGTCATCGCAACCTGGACCGTCGTCCATCAATTTGAGATCGTCGGCCGCAAACTGCTCGAACCGCACCTCGAACCACACGAAGAGGGCATCGGCATTCACGTCAGCGTCGATCATGATTCGCCGGCGTGGGTCGGTGCGACAGTCGTCTTTCGCGCGGTGGCCGAGTCATGCGACGGGCGGCGGCTGACGACGCGTATGACCGCCCGCGTTGGCGAGCGCGAGATCGCGAGCGGGCGATTCGTGCAGGCGATCGTGCGGAAAGAGAAGCTGGCCGAGATCCTCGAACGCCACCGCAGGTAGGGACGGTTTGCGTCGTCAACGTATCCGGAACGCGAAGCCGATCAAGGGCCGGGCCAAGCTCCGGGCCAACGCTCGCCAGACCGCTGACAATCGACTTGCCGTCGGTATTATTTGCCGTTCTATGGATCGATCCGCGACATCTGAGCCGTCGCCGCGCCAGTGGTCGCCGCGCGCGTTCTGGATCGTCGCGACCGTGGCGATCGGCGCCGTCATCGCGTGGACGACGACGCCGATGTTTCGCCTGCTGCAACTCGAACCCGATGACTACCGTTATCTGCATCTCGTTCAACGACTGGACCGCGACTTTGTCGCCAATGTGCGGGCGGCGACGATCGTTGAAAATCGCTGGGATCATCTTTGGTGGATGCGCACGCCTGAGCGGGTCGCGTTCTTTCGCCCCACGGTGATCGCGTCGTACTGGCTCGACGCGAAGCTCTGGGGCGATGCGGTTCTCCTCGGGCTGCACGTTTCCAATCTCGCGATCTACTTTACGCTCTGCCTGCTCGCGACGGCGGTGCTTGTCGGCTGGTTCGGGCACACGTGGCCCGCGTTGCTCGCGTCGGTGATGTTTACCGCGCATCCGTCACATAGCGAGTTGATCTGGTACATCGCGGGCCGCACCGATTCGATCGCGGGTGTGCTGTTTCTGGCCGCACTGGCGCTCCATCAGCGTGCCGCACTTCGACCGACGGCCCGCGTGCTATGCCCGATCCTCTATGCGATGGCCCTGCTGACTAAAGAGTGGGCCGCATGTTTGCCAATCGTCTGTTTTCTGCACGACTGGGTGCTCGCGCCGCCACGCGGCTCGATCGTCGCGACGTTGCGCCGCAATGCCACGCTCTATGGCGGCTACGTGTTGTCTGGCGCGCTGGTATTCGGGCTGCGTCTGATGGTGATGCGCGGGCAGGAGGCGGCGCTGGTCTATCCGTATTTCGTGTCGCCGCTGCGACCCGATTTCTTCGAGCACCTACTGCTGCAACTGCGAAGCTATGGACCGAATCTGCTCATCGGCTCGATTTCGCCGACTTTGGTGCCGCGCGATTTCATTCGTCAGTCGATTTCGCAATCGGGCCTCGCAATCTCCGCCGTCGCCGCTGTCGCGTGCGCACTGGTCGCGATGCGCGATCGGCGCGCGATCGTGCTGCTCGCGATCGCGATCGGTGCGTGGCTGCCGGCCAGCGTCGTCTATCTCAGCGAGCGATACTTGCTGCTGCCATCGTTGGCGATGGCCGGCGTGTGCGTCAGCCTGGTCAGTCTGATTCCGTTTCGAAGTGCGCGAGCGATCGCGGGTCTGCTCATCGTGCTCTGGACCGGCTGGTTCGGACAGGCGCTCTACCAGCGGCACGAACTGGTCTCGCGTCCGCGCCCGGTACATATGATGACGCAGCGGCTGCTCGACGTTCGCGAGCGACTGCGCGATGTCGACGCGATTTTTGTCGCCAATCTGCCCGGCATGTGGCTCGATGCCCAGTTCGCCGCCGACCAGGTTCGCTGGCTGCTCGCCGATCCGTCGCTGCGCGTGTGCGTACTGAACGTCGTCTCGCCGCTCACCGCCCGCTCGCTGCAACCCGATGTCGCGCTGGGCACGGGCGGCGAGATCGTGCTGCGCAGCAACATCGGCGTCATTCGCCGCGCGCGGCTCACGGACGATCCGTTCAACGCGTTCGAACGCGCGCCGTTCCAGCCGGGCGATGTGGTCGCGGTGCCCACGGTTGGCATCGAAGTGCGCATCGACGGAATCGAGGACGGCGAGGTGGTCATGGCGACAGTGCTCGACAAAACCGGCGCGCGATCGCCGATCGTGCTCGACGTTTCACGCCCCGATCCGATCATCAAACCGAAATGAACACGAGCATAGGTCGCAGGGCGCTCCGATGCGTTTCGAAGGGTTCGCGAGAGAGTATTTCGCGATCATTCAGTGCATGTCCGCGTCGTCCGCGGCAACGTTTCAATGCCCGACGCCGAATATTGCGCACGTTGCGCGCACGCCGTCCGGCACGACGGCTCGATCGCTACGCCTTCTAGCGACCGAGCGTTGATCCACGTTAGCGCCGATTAGTCACGCTGCATGAACAGCCGCAGCACATACCAGAACAGCAACGCCACCGACGAAAAGAGTTCGAGCGAAGCCGCGACATAGCGGTCTTCGGTGTAGTGGTGCAGCACGTTTGACGTGTCATACAGAATCGCCGCACCGGCGAAGCCGATCATCGCGATCGTGAAGAAAATCCCAAGCTGGAAGCCGAAGATCATGCTGGCCACGATCAGGCCCAGCGCGATGAGGCCGCCCCACATCAGCGTCGAGCGCAGGAACGAAAAATCCTCGCGCGTGACGAAGACGATCGCGGTGAGCGCGGTGAAGCCGATCAGCGTGACCATCGTCGCGGGCAGCAGGACGCCGGGGTAAAACTTCGTCGCGATGAACAGCATCGGGGCCAGAATCAGCGCTTGTACGCCGACCGCCGCGCCAAGGGCCATGTATTGCGCCGAGCGCGACATCGCCGTGTGCGCGACGTGGCTGGACAGCCAGCTTACGACCATGAACGCGCCGAGAATCGCGAACCAGAAAATCTGGTTGCCGATGATCGCCGTGCCGAGCGCCTCCATCACGCCGGTCGAAAACAGCGCGACCTCGATGCCGACCAGCGCCAGGATTGAACACAGCAGATGCACATAGGTCTTGGTGATGAACTGGCCGCGGCTCGCTACCGGAACCGGCATCGTCGTCTCGCGGTACCCCTGCTCCATCCAGGCATTCATGCGGCGTCTCCTCGGGTGAAAGCTCAGATCGGCCCGCTGACGGGCGGCTAAATTCACTTGCATAAATTTATCGTCATTCGGGCGGCGCTTCAATTCGAATCCGCCGCGGGATTCCGAATCGCCCTGGCGAAATTTGCACGCAAACGCTGGCGGCAAGCTCGGCAGCCCGCGGCGCATCCCGTGCAGCCTGTATGATTTGCGCGTCCGACGGCGACTTGCCGCCAGGTCGGGCTGAGAGTGCCATGAGCAACAATTTCCAAAGTTCGCGAGCGCCCGAGCCGGTCGGGGCCTATCCGCACGCCAAACGCGTGGGGGATTTTCTGTTCCTTTCGGGCGTCGGGCCGCGGCAGCGCGGGCAGAAAGCGATCCCCGGCGTGACGCTCGACGCGAGCGGCGCGATTATCACGCATGACATCGAGATGCAATGCCGCGCCGTGTTCGCCAACATCCGCGCGATTCTCGAAGACGCCGGCGCGTCGTGGAATGACATTGTCGATGTGACGGTCTATCTGACCAACATGCGCGACGATTTCGCGACCTACAACCGGCTATACGCCGAGTACTTTGCGGGCGAAGGCAAGCCAAACCCAACGCGCACGACGCTGGAGATCAACTGCCTGCCGACGCCGATCGCGATCGAACTGAAAGTCGTGGCTTATGTCGGTGGGAGTAGCGAGTTCAGATTGGGCGAATTGAATCGTGAGCGCCGTTGAGCGTGGCGCACTGCGCGGGCGTTATTTCGGCGCGCAGTGGGGCTATGGAGGTGGCGGGATTCGAACCCGCCGGCGCGGAGCCGACTTGCCTTGCGGCTTGCCGGCCTCGCGTCGCCGAGAATCCGCGCTTCCGCGGATTCACAACACAGCGCGGCTCGTTTTGGGGTCTTTGCTGCCGAGCGACCGCGAGCGGAGGTCTTGTGTCGAAGCGTTGCCTCGCTTCGGCGATCTGCGGGCACATTCTCCGGACACGGGATTAGCCGTTGCCCAGGACGCAGGCGATGTTGAGTCGTCTGCGACGGAGAACGCGCGGCACGAATTCGGCGGCGCAGCCTCGGGCTTGATTCGCAACCGGGACCGAGGCGGCGGATCCGGCGCTACGCCAAATGGAACGCCGCGATTGCGCGCGGTGTTCTTTAGTGTGGAAATGCGTCGCGGTGTCGCTTTGGCGCGAGAACGCAACGGTGCCGTTGAGGTCCTCGGAGACCTGCGCTGTTCGGGTTTCGACGTCGGCCGGCGAGGCCGGTGGGTCGAATCGAGTAGCGCGGGTTGGGGTGGCCTCGTGCGAGTGCTTCCTGCTTGAATCACGGGTTAGGAAACCCGTGAACCAGAGACGGGTTGGAAAACC
>JBJXFK010000225.1:0-10843 GCA_046155505.1 Phycisphaerae bacterium | reverse complement strand
CAAGTCTCGCGAGAGTTGCCATCACTGGGCCGCATTTTTCTACACTCGTGGGAGGTGCAGAACATGCGCTTTCGTTCTATCTACACTGGTGCCGGCGTGATCGGTGCGACATTCGCTGTGGGTGCGACGTCCGCCGTAGCGAACCCGAACATCGCGACGCGCGAGTTCATCGTTCCGACGCTGGCCTTGGATCAACATGCCAAGGAGGCTGCCAGCAAGCCTGCCAACGGCAAGCCTGCCGAAAAGAAGGCCGCTGAAAAGCCGGCCGACAAAGCGGCTGCCAAGCCCGCCGAAGCTACCGCTTCGAGCGAAAAGACCACGACCACAACCACCGCAAGCAGCGAATATGGCTTCGGCGGTCTGGGCGATTTTTGGAACGTGCGTGAAGCGAATTCCAACCTGAAGCAGGGTCAGTGGAACCTTGAAACCACATGGGGCTGGTCGACGACTTCGAACAATAGCGATGACGACATCACAGGTGCGGCCGCGCTGCGTTACGGCGTGACCGACGACCTCTTCGTCGAGCTCGAGGTGTTCCCCATCAACTTCGGCGACGGCAGCGATCAGGGCAATGGCGATCTCGGCGTGATCGTGTTCTGGAATCCGATCAAGGAAACCGATGCCACGCCGGCGTTCGGTACCTACCTCGAAGGCCGCGCCCCGTCGGGCGACGGCTCGCGCGGCGTCGATGCCGAGTGGCACTGGATCTTGACCAAGACCATCGTTCCCAAAGTTCGCGTCCACATGGAAGGTTACATCATGACCGCCAATGGTGGTCGCACGGGCGGTCAGGATGACGGTCGCCGTCCGTTCCAGTGGGGCGCGGGTCCGGGCATGGACATCGCCATCACCGACAAGACGAAAATGGTGGCCAACTTCATCCACCGTAGCGCCGATCAGTACGGCAACCAGAATTCGAACATTGTCGAAGCCGGTATCGCGCATTCGCTGGGCGAAAACCAGTACGTGTGCGTCGGCGTCGACATCGGTCTCGACCAGGTTGGCGACACGCCGAACTCGGTCATCAAGGCGCAGTGGGGCATCACCTGGAAGTAAGCACGCAAGCGAGGTTGCTTCGCAAAACGTGATGATGAGCTGTAATGCAGCGAGGCGGGCCAATCGGCCCGCCTCGCTCGTTTCTACCTTCACACGATACGCAGGTGCCGTAGTGCCTTGCTAGGCACTAGACACTAGGAACTAGGCACTTGCCTCACGGACAGCTTGAACCAAAATTCGCCAGCAAAATTGCCAAATCGTTCAAGATCACCGCCCCATCGCCGTCCAGATCGCCCTGCTCACGCGTCGCGCCGCTCGGCACGCCGAAATTCGCGAGCAGCACCGCGAGATCGGTCAGATCGACGACGCGATCGCCCGTCACATCGCCCGCACACGGAGCCGGCGCGCAGCCGTCAATCGCTGACAACGCGATGTTCATGTCATACGTATTCCGCGTGCTGCTATCGAGAAACACGCGCAGATAAACCGTGCGTGCCGTCGTCGTGTTGTTATCCACGATGAGCGATTCGCTGCCGGTCGCGCCCGTGCCTGCGGCAATTACGTTCCCGCCGCACGCATCAAGCACCTGGGCATCGACGTCGCCATACGCCTGCGTATACGCGAGCGCGATATTGGTGCGCGTGCAGCCGCCGAGGCTGATCGCGTACCAATCCTCCGCGACACTCTTCACCACCAGACCGGCCTGCGTCGTCGCGGCAGTGATCGCTGTCGCGGTCGCGCACAAGTCGTTGCTCGCTGCCGTGTCATACGCATCGTCCGCGCCGGCCGCGAGGAACGCCTGAATATTCGGATACGCCTGACTGAATCGTCCAAACCCCGCCGGATTGGCCGGGTTGTCGCACCCGATCGGCGAGCTCGTCACGAACGACGCCTGCCCGATGAATCGCCGCGTATCGTCTCGCAGCAGCGGCGAACCGGACGTGCTGAACTCAACCGCCCCGCCACTGGTGATGCCCACGCCCCAGAACTGCGTGCTGACGCCGGCTACCGCCTGTCGCACGCCGTGCATGATCCGCTTGTACGCACCAGTCGGATGATGAATCACGGTGATCGCCGTTCCGTTGGGCGCGCTTCCCGTGTCCCAGCCGGCCCACGCCAGCCCGGTCGGCAGCGCCCCGCGAATCAGACAGAACGAATAGTCCGATCCGACGTTGACGTTCCGCTGCGAAAGCAGATCCGCAAACGTGCTCGTCGGCACGCTGTTCAGCGCCGGCACGGCCCCATTGCAGGTGCTCGTCTGAAACAGCCAGTACAGCACCATCGACTCCGCGCCCGCCTGTGATCGGCAGCAGTGCTGGGCTGTGAAAAAGTACGGCGTAAAATCGTTCGCCGTCGTCGTCAGCAGCGTGCCCGTGCAAATATCAAGCTGCCCGCTGTTCACCGCGGTATAGCGTGCGACCGCATTTCGCAGCGGATGCCACGTCGGCTCGCAACCTGAATCGGTGTGACACGCGCCCTCGCGATCGATCACAACGTCGGACATCGGCGCGAGCAAGTCGCGATAAATGTGCATCGCCTCGCTGATCACAAATTGCGGCTCGTCGGTGACCGATGCAGGCACGAATACTTCGACAATCGCCGTCGAGCCGACCAAATTCGTCGACCACAACCCGCCATGCGCAAACGGCCCGGTTCCGCTGAACGGTCCCTGCACCTGCGCAGTCTCTTCCGCCGAGCGAATCCAAAGCTCCGCCCCAAGCGGCAAATTCAGTTGCTCGAACCGCAGCCGCATCGCCCGCGCCGCCGGCGATGTGATCGCCGCCCGCCATAGGCGACCCACGCCGGCGATTTCGGTCCAACCAGTCGGCAGGTCAGCGAGTGCCACACCCACCGACTGCGAAACACCCGCGCGCAGTCTCGTGAAGATCCGCCCGTCCGTCAGCATCGCATCTTCAGCGAGCAGCGAGTCCGCATCGACCGCGTCAAGCGTCAGTCCCGCTTCTGCACCAACCACCCAACCCATTCGCTCACTCGGCGGAACCGGTGACGTTTTGCCGCTACCTTCACCGCGCGCGTCGCCCAGTGTGTCAGTCACGACGACCGGCAATTCACCGAGTTCATCAATCGTCTGTCCCGCGCCCGGCGACGCACCAAACGCAACCGCACTCAAAACGGCGAACCGACATCCCTGTCCCATTCGACCTGTCCTCATTGACAACTCCCCATTCTGAAACGAGCGGCGTCCATGCGTTACGACGTGAAGCCGCAGCTTGTGCGAGCGAACAAAAACCGAGGGAGGCAATCGACCGTGCTGCAATCCGATCGCCGCGCGTGCGACAACCGGTCCCCCCCGGGACGATGACCGCGACGCCCGAGCGATGCTCGCATACGTCACGGCGACCAACAATAATAGTGCGCCCGCCGCGGCAATTCCCACAGAACCCCGTCTGTAACCGCTTTCAGTGGCACGAATTCGCCGTCCGATATGCGCACTCGCCCCCGGCGTTTCCCCAGTTGCGTGCCGTCCGCCAGCCCCACTCGATCCGCAAACCGCACCATAACTCCCACGCCCCGAGACGCTTGCGAGCCGACAATTTCGCGCGCCCGACGCCACTTACCATTGGAGAACGCACCTTGCCCTGCCCTATACTGCATATAGGCAGAGGCTCTCGCGCTGACTCCCTCGCCGTACGGCTCGATGATCTACGGAGGCACGATGTACGCTCGTCACCCATTTCATATCGCGACGCTGGCGATTTTGCTCGCGCTCCCGCTATTCGCTTCGAGCTTTGAGCGGCTCTACGTGAAGCCCGTCGCTTCCGGTTCGGGCAACGGCTCGAGTTGGGACAACGCGACCGCCGACCTTCAGTACGCGATCGACGAAGCGAATTTCTCGTCTACCAAGGAAGTCTGGGTCGCCGCCGGCACCTATCACCCGCAGCGCGATCTCTGGGGTTCGCCGGTTAACGTCGGCAGCGAATACGCCACCTTCGCGATGAAGAGCGACGTCAGAATTTTCGGCGGCTTTTTGGGCGGCGAGGCCGACTTCGCCGATCGCAATCCGTTCAAGAATCTCACCGTGCTCGACGGCCTTAACGCCAGCCTCAACGTCGTCATCGCCACCGAGGCCCACAGCGTCACGCCCGACGCGCGGCTCGATGGCTTCACCATCCGCGGCGGCGCAGCCCTCGGCGGCGACAAGGGTGGCAGCGTCAAGGGCGGCGGCATGTTGATGTACTACGCCGTCCCGCGCGTCGTGAACTGCCGCTTCGTCGAGAACATCGCCGCTCGTGCCGGCGGCGCGCTCTACGTCGTCAACCCCGTCGATTCGCCGCTGCCGCTCGGCCCGGCTGATCCCAATGATCCCAATCTCGACCCCAATCAACCCGTATACACCCCGGTCATGCTCGGAAACGTAGAGTTCTCGGGCAACCGCGTCACCGACGAGTCCGGCTATGGCGGCGCGCTCGTTGTCACCGGCAGCGCCATTCTCATCAACTGCGCGTTCACGCGGAATTCGATTGCCGACACCGCCACCTGGGCCGGCGGCGGCGGCGCGTACTTCGACTCTACCGCTGGACCGGTCTACCTCTTCGGCTGCACGTTCGCCCATAACGAAGCGAACGGCCCGCATGGCAGCGGCGGCGGCCTCAAGCGCGCCGATCCCGATCCCGAAATCGAACAAACCACGCTCATTCACGGCTCGATTTTTTGGGGCAACACCGCCGCCGCTGCTCCGCAGATCGCACCTGTCGATGCACCGTTCGTCGCGTCGTCGATCGTACAAGGCGGCTGGTTCTTCGGTATCGACATCATCGAAGACGATCCGCGCTTCGCCGACATTAACAAGTTCAATTCGCGTCTGCTGCCCGATTCGCCCGCGCTGGATCGCTTCCAGAGCGTGCCGATCCCGCCCGATCTGATCGACCTCGACGCCGACGGCTCGTTCGACGAAGAGACGCCGACCGATCTCGATGGCATTGCTCGCGTCGACAACGATCGCATGAACCTCGGCGCTTACGAGTCGTTCGACTGCAACCGCAATCTCTCGCCCGATTCGCTCGAAATCGCCGAGGGAACGGCCGCCGACTGCAACGTCAACGGCCTGCCCGATTCGTGCGAAGTCGATTCCGATGACGACGGCGCGATCGACGATTGCGACGGCTGCCCCAACGACAACGGCAAGACCGAGCCGGGCATTTGCGGCTGCGGCACCACCGACCTCGACAGCGACGCCGACGGCACGTTCGATTGCGACGACGGCTGCCCGAATGACCCGGCCAAGATCGCCGCCGGCACGTGCGGCTGCGGAACTGCGGATGTCGACTCCGATGGCGACGGCACGCTCGACTGCCTCGACGGCTGCCCGACCGACCCGCGCAAGACCACGCCAGGTTTGTGCGGCTGCGGCATCGCCGACACCGACAGCGATGGCGACGGCACGCCCGATTGCCGCGATGCCTGCCCGCAGGATCCCAACAAGACGCTCGCCGGCGCGTGCGGCTGCGGCGTCGCCGACACCGACACCGATCGCGACGGCATCGCCGATTGCAACGACAATTGCCCCGACGCGGCGAACGCCGACCAGGCCGATTCCGACGGCGACGGTCGCGGCGATGTGTGCGACAGCGGCGATTTGCTGATTGTCACAGGCTGTCCGACGGCGGACATCGAAGCCGAACTCGCCGATGACAACGTCGGCATGACCATGCGCATCGTCGCCCCGACCTTCAGCGGCGGCACCGGTGATCTCACCGTCACGAGCAATCTGCCCGACGGCAACTTCTTCCCCGTCGGCGATACGCAGGTGCAATTCACCGCACGCGACGCTGTCGGTCGTCAGGCGAGTTGCTCGTTCCGCGTGCGTGTCAAGCTCGCCGATTGCCCGGAGCTGTACCAGTCGAACGTCAGCTTCTTGAATTTCTTCGGCATCCCGACCGCGTGCGGCCCGACGTGCCTGACGATGATCATGCTCACGCTGGTCAGCATGGCCGGCATGAAACGCTGCGGTATGTAGCGTACGTCCTCGATGTGGCATGGCTGCGGCCGTTGGCAGCCATGCTCTTCCAGCCGTGAGTCTCGCCCACTCGCGCCCTTCTGCACTCTGTATTCATCGCTTTGCGCTCACGCCCGCCGCCCGCAGTGTCTCGTCGATGCTCTTCCAATACAGAATGAAATTTCTGCCCGCCAAATCCGTGTGCCCGCCATCATGCTCGACCAGCGTCGCGTGCGGAGCGATGCGTTTCAGCTCTCGCGCGTGCGAAATCGGTATCGTCGGATCATTTCGCCCGTGCATGATCAGGATCGGCGACGCGTACTTCGCCAGTACAAGGTCGCTCCGCCAATGATCGCGCAACAGTTGCGGCGGCGCGAGCATCCGCGCCGCCATCGCGCTCGCGCTGCTGAACGGGCTATCGAGCAGCAGTGCAACCGACGGTCGCCGTGCCGCGACTTGCACGACCGCCGCCGCGCCCAGCGACCGGCCATAGAGCACGACCTTCGACGCATCGACCTCGGGCCGCGCGATCAATCGATCGTAATAAGCGACAAAATCAGCGGTAATCGCTTCCTGGCTCGGCGATCCCGTCGATCGACCAAATCCGCGAAATTCAACGAGCACGCACGACACGCCGCGCTCGGCAAACTGCTCGGCAAAGTAATCGCCAAAGTCGATGATCTCGTAGTTGCCGTGCCCGACCAGCACCGCCGGCCCCGGCGACTCGGCCGAGCGACCGCACCCCGGCGCAAACCACGCCTCAACCCGAACGCCCGGCTGCGGCTGCAGCCACCACTGCTCCCACCCGACGGGAATCGGCGGATCGGTGTAACTCACCATCGCCACACCCGCGCCGGGGTACATCAACATCTGTTGCATCGAGCACGCGGCAATCAGCCACGTGGCGTAAATCGCGACCACGAGCATGCCGATGCGTTGCAAGCGGCGCGGCCACGACTTAGACGACGCGTCTGGCATCCGCTGAATGATACCGCTCGACACTCACCAGGTCGCAATTTGAGCCGCACCGCGTCAGACGCGTAATCGCATGAAACGCCGGCTCCCGCTGCGCGAGCGCATGAGTCAGGTGTCCCGGCGCTACTCGCGTCACGGTCGTCGCCACGCCACGCTCGACGACTTGCCATCGACGCCGCGGTGCGGTCAAATTCCGAGCGCGAAGTTCGCCGACGCGAAGAACCAATCGTTGGAAATTCGCCGGCGCGACGTCGCACCCTATTTCCAAGAACTGCTGCCAGAGGACGCCCGATATGCGGTCTCGCACTCCATCGATTCTCGCCGCCGTACTGGCGTTCTCGATCGCTTCACAATCGCTGCTCGCGCAATCCGCGCCGACTAGCGCCCCGACACCGGCCGCCCCGTCCGCCGCCCCGCTGGCGGACATGACCCAGCCGCCGACGCTCTGGCTTAGCTGCAACGAGTGGAATTTCGGCGAAATCTGGTACGGCGACCCGGCCGAGGCTGAGATCGAGATTCGCAATGTCGGCGGCGGCGTGCTCAAGATCACCAATGTCGGCACGTCGTGCGGCTGCACCGTCGCACAACCGTCGAAGAAAGAACTGGCCAGCAACGAGAGCGACAAGATCAAGCTTAAATACGACACCAAAAAGGGCGTGCAGAGCGTCAATCAGGAAGTAACGATTACGTCGAATGATGCCAAGCTGCCGTCGGCCAAGCTCCGCATTCGCGGCATCGTGAAGAGTTATTTCTCGTCAACCAATATCGGCACGACCAGCTTCGTCTTCGGCCAAACGATCGGCGACGCGGCCGACAGCATGACGCTCGAACTGAAAAACAACCTGCCCGAAAAGGTGAAGCCCGAACTGGTGCCGCTGCCCGCCGGCGCGCGGTTCGAGGCAACGCTCGAAACAGTCGAGGAAGGCTCCCTTTACAAGCTGATCGTCACGACCAAGCCGCCGTTGCCGATGGGGCCGAATGTCGCTTCGATCGTGCTCAAGACCGGAATCGAGCGCTGGCCCGAGCAAAAGTTCCCGGTGAATGCCAACGTGACTGATCGCGTCAGCGTCGTGCCGCCGGTGATTCAGGTGATGAAGACGTCGCAGCATGTCGCCCGCCGCGTCGCGAACATTTCTTACCTGAAAGACAAGCCGCTCAAGATAAAAGAGGTGCGCGTCAGCAACCCGATCGTGACCGTGAACTTGCTCACACAAAAGCCATCGCCGCAGGCGGGCGGGCGATTCATGGCCATTCCGCTCGAGCTGTCGGTGCCACGCTGGGAGGAATTCCCGCAGGAAGGCGTGGTCGTCACGGTCGAGACCGAGGACGAGGATCCGCGGTTCAAAACCCTATCGCTGAACCTCACTCGCGCGCCCGACTATTCGCAGCCGCGCACTACGACCCGCCCGGCGACGCGACCCGCCACCCGCCCGGCGGTCGCCCGTCCGCCGACGTCACAGCCGAGCAGCGCCTCGCAACCGACCAAGCCCTGAGGGACCTGATGCCGATTGAATCCGCCTCGCCCCTCGCGCTGCCTGCCGCCGTGATCTTTGATCTCGACGGCGTGCTGACGGACACTGCCGATCTGCACTATCGCAGTTGGCAATTTGTCGCCGACGAGCTGGGCGTTCCATTCGATCGGCAACGCAACGAGGCGCTCCGCGGACTTAGCCGCGAAGAGAGCCTGGCCAAAATCCTCGGCCCGCGCCTGGGCGAATTCACTGCCGAGCGGCAGCGCGACATCACTCGCCGCAAGAACGACGAATACCTGCGGCTCGTCGCCGCCATGTCGCCGGCCGATTTGTTTCCCGGGGCGAGTGAGTTGCTCGCCGCGATTGCTGCCGCCGGTGTCCCGACCGCGGTGGCATCGTCGAGCCGCAATGCAGAGGTGGTGCTCGAACGGTTGCGGATGCGCGAAGCGTTCCGAGTGGTGATTGACGGAAATCTCGCGTCACGGTCGAAGCCGGACCCGCAGGTGTTTCTGGAGGCGGCGAAATGCCTCGGCGTGGCGGCGGCGGAGTGTGTTGTTGTCGAAGACGCGGAATCGGGAGTGCAAGCCGGGCTGGCGGCGGGGATGCGCGTCATCGGCCTGGGTCCGCGCGAGCGCGTCGGCGCGGCACATCGCGTGGTTGACGCGATATCGCAGGTCACGCTTGAGCTAATTGGCGAGGTGTACCGCCGCTGATCGTCGGGCGACTGGGCCACGGAGAATTCAGGGTACGAGATTGAAACCCACAGACGGCAAAGATGGCGCAGAGAGCACAGAGGGAGACAAGAGAGTTGAATTGAAGACATATTGCCACAGATTGCACGGATTTGCACAGATGTGTGTAGAAATTTGAGATAGTTCATAGTGCCTCATGTCCGGCGATCCCGCGCGCTGGCGGGTGCGAGCCGGTGCGCGAGCTATCATGGCGACTTCCGTCGAGAAAAAGGAGTCGCCGCATGTCGAGCCGGATTACTCGTCGCGAAGTGCTCACGCTGGGGGCCGCTGGAGCCGCGGCGCTGTGGTTGCCGCGCGGTGTGCGCGGCGAATCGCGCCTGGTTCAGTCAGCCACGCAGCCGCAGGATTTTACGTTCGTTCATCTGACCGACATGCATGTCACGCCGAAGCGCAAAGGCGATCACGGCTATCGCGCGTGCATTGAGAGCGTGCTGGCGCTCAGGCCGCGACCGGCGTTCGCGCTGATGGGCGGCGATCTGGCGTTTGACGGCCTGTATACCGAGAAGGTCGCTTTCGAAGAGCAGATTCGTCTGTATCGCGAGATCACGCGCGGTTTGGGTTTCCCCGCGCATCCGTGCATGGGAAACCACGACGCGCTCGGCTGGTCGGCGCGACGTAAATGCGCCGCAGACGACCCCGACATCGGCAAGAAGATGATCATGGATCGGCTGGAGTGGGAGAAGTCGTACTACAGTTTCGATCACGGCGGCTGGCACTTCGCGGTTCTCGATTCGATTCATCCGATTCGCACGCCTGACGGGCCGAGCTATGAGCCGCGAATCGGTCCGGAGCAGTTGGAGTGGCTGGCCCATGACCTGGGGCAGGCCGGGGATCGGCCGAAGGTGTGCGTCACACACATTGCGGCGTTTTGCGCGATGGGCCAATACAACGGCGACAAAGACCGCAAAGCGCTCGACGGCAGCATGGTGCTCTGGGACAACAAGGAATTGCGCCTGGTGCTCGAACGGCATCAGGTGAAGGCACTGCTGCAAGGCCACAGCCACCGCCGCGAGGAGTATCGCTACAACGGCGTCTGGTACCTCACCAGCCCGGCGGTCAGCGGAGCGTGGTGGTCCGGCAACTGGCATGGCGACGAGCCGGGGTACACCGAGCTGCACTGCCACACCGGCGGGCGGCTCAGTTGGGAATTCTGCAGCTTCGCTTGGCAGCCGCAGTTGGAGCCCGAGGACGAACTGGAGCGCAAAAAGACATCTGAGCGGCGAGAATTCCTTGCAGGACAGGCCGAGTCGCGAAATCGGGAGCGGTTGCGCGCGACTGACGCGAAACCGTAAGATCAATGCGTGAAACGGGTTGCATTAAAATCTGACGCCGAGCGACTCGTTATATAATTGACTTGTGAGCGCCCCGTAAATTCGCTAAACTGCTGGTTGGAGGAGTGAGCGCGCGGCGTACACCGCGTTCTCGCATCGCGGAGGGTCAGGAGCTCCCCGCACACGTGCATTTTGGTTCCGCCGCGCCTGCCCGTTCTGGGTTGGCCGGTTACACATGGGCTTGTCTTCTGTACAGGAGGAGACACGAATGAAGGCGTTTTTTGGCTCCGTATTGGTCGCAGTGGCGGCGTCGACCGCGAGCGCGACGATCATTATGCAGGACAATTTTGACAGCTATGCGAATCAGGCGGCGTTTCTCGCGAATTGGCCGAGCGCGACCACGAATCAGCTCCAACTGAG
>JBJXFK010000207.1:0-11844 GCA_046155505.1 Phycisphaerae bacterium | reverse complement strand
AAGCGCGGATCGCAGGCGGTGCTCTCGCTTCGCACGGCGTGGCTCAACGGCGACTGGGACGGCGTCTGGGCCGCAAAGCCGCTGGCAGCGGCGTGAAAAGCACCCACAAACATGACGCCGACCCGCGAATCCGCAAATCGAATCCGGCGGGATTGTCGCTCGAGCGTCGCGGAGCACGAGAAGTTCGCGGAACGTGGCGTGACGCGTCGCACGAAATTCGAGGCTTCGTCTGTCCAAGCCCGTTGCGGGCCGCTACCTTCTCTCACGATGCGTGCGGCACGCCGTCTCAATCGCACGCAATCACGAGGGTCGACGTGGGAACAAACTCAGCCTCATCCAAAATCAAGTCATATGACAGTCCGCTGCGTTACGTTTCGTCGCGCATGCATGCCGCCGCGCTGTATTGCTCGGACGGTCGCGTGGGTGAGCATTTCGACGATTTCTTGCATAACGGGCTGTCGATGCCGCGCTACGACCGCCTGTGCCTACCCGGCGGGCCGGCGTGTCTGGCGGGTTATCCGCAGGCACATCTCGAAGAGCAGGGCGTGCTCGACGAGCTGAAGTTTCTGGTCGAGGTGCATAAGCTGCAACGCGTCGTGCTGATTCAGCATCAGGGCTGCGCGTTCTACGCGACGCGGCTTGAACTGAAGGAGCCGCGGCTGGAACTGGTGCAGCGGGCCGACCTGGTGCGCGCGGCGGCGTTCGTGCATCGCGTCACCGGGCTGGATGCGATTGAAGCATACTTCGCGCGGCTAAATTGTGACCAAGTCACGTTCGAGGCGGTGCAGGTGTAGCGACCGGAAGAGCCAGCCCCACGAACGACAAGCCAGAAAAGCAGCGGCGAAGCGCAAGGATCGCACTCCACCGCTGCTTTTAATATGGGCATTCGCTTGTCTAGCAGTTCAAGCCGAAGTTTCCGAGTAGCAGGGCCAAATCAGTCAAATTGACATTGCCATCACCGTTCAGGTCACCCTGCGCGAGCGTCGCGCCGCCGCTAAGGCCGAAATTGGCAAGCAGCGTCGAAAGGTCGGTCAGATTGACTTGCAGATCGCCGTTCAAGTCGCCGACGCAGGGCGGTGCGACCACGGTGACGACCACGCTCGTTGGCATATAGGCCACGTCGAATTGCCCGGCTCCGACGACGCTCACGAAGGTGCCGTTGATCGACGCGGCAGTCAGCACGGTGAAGCTGTCGCCGGGTTGCGGCGTAAATCCGCCAGCGAACGTCAATTGAAGTTCTCCGCCGAGCGTTGCCGCGCCGCCGATGGCGAGTTGATCGTGACCGGTCGCAGCACCCGTGCCGTCGATCTCGATGTCGAGTACCGCGCTCGAGCCTTGCGAGTAATTGCTGCTGACCGACAACCGACCGATTCCATCGCCCGGCTGCGTGCGCCCGGCGGTGTTCGTGACCGAGCCGATCACCTGCCCGCTTCCGCTCAGCGTGCCGCCGCCGAGCGACATGGGTTGCGTGCATTGCAGCGTCGCGCCGTCGGTGACCCGCGTCGCGCCGCCGCTTTGCACGAGGTTTGTTGCCACAAGCGACCCGCCGAGTACTTCGATCGAGCCGGAGTTTTTGAGTGGCATGTTCGCTATCTGCGACGTGCCGCTGCCGATCTTCTTGCTGATGCTACCGGTGTTCGACACCTGGCAGGCCGCGCCGCCCTGGTAAACCAGCGCGTTCCCGGTCAGCAAGTCGAGCGTTCCTTCGTTCAGAAAGGAGCCTCCGCTCACGAAAGCGATCGTGCCCGTGCCGGTAATCGCAGCGTTGCCGCGGTTGCGAATCGTGCGACCGGAGACGGCTTTTGCGTTGTTTCCTGAGACGACGAGCGATGCCGCCGGTTCGACAGTGGTCGTTCCGCTGTCGAGCATCGACGCACCGCTCCAATTCATGTCGCGCGTCACATGCAGGTTGCCTGATCCGCGGACGTTGGCGAGCACTTCCAATCGCTCGACTGACGCGTCGCCCAGGATCGTGACGTCGCCGTTGATGAGCGTGATTCCGTCGCCGGTGACACTCGAACCGTCGGCGAGTCGATACGTGCCGAACGAAGTTTCGAGCACTGCACCGCCGGCGATGTCGATCTGGCCGAAATTCGTGCCGCTGTTCGACATGCGCAGCGTTCCGGCTTGCAGCTCAATGCGTCCGTGGTTGTTGAACGGGATGCCGCTCATGACGCTTAGGCTGGCGCTTCCCAACTTGCGAAAAGCGCCGTGGTTTTCGAACGAAGTCAACGTGCCGCCGCTGTAGGAGATGGTCGCGCTGGTGAGGAGATCAAACAGTCCGTCGTTGACGATTCCGCCGCCCAGGCTTGCGTCGATGCCGCCCGTACCGTCGACGGTGATATGACCGGCGTTCGACAGCGTGCGATTGCGCAGGGACTTGCTGGCGCTGCCGGAAATGTTGAGCGTAGCTTCGGCGGGAATGACGGTCGCACCGCCGCTGTCCATCGTGCCGTTCGTCCAGAGCATTTGATTCTGAATCACAAGATCGCCTGGCCCGACGAGACGCGACGTGAGCTCTACGTTTTCGAACGGGACGTCATCCAGCAGGATCGTCGTGCCGTTCATGCGTGCGAGGCCGTCTCCGGTGACAGCCGATCCGGTGTCAAAGCGGTAGTTGCCGAATGAGAAATCGAGGACCGCTGCGGGCGAGAGTTCAAACGAGCCGGTGCTGATGCCGCCGTTGGAGAGCCGCAGTGTGCCGGACTGCACGTCGACCGCGCCGGTCGAATTGAACGTCGCACCGATGATGCTCGTGCCGCTACCGCCCGATTTGCGCAGCGTGCCGGAGTTTTCGACGAACGATTGACTACCGCCGACGAAGTTGATCGATGTGTCCGACTGCAAGTCGAGCGTGCCGGAGTTGTTGACCACGGATGCGCTGGACAGATTCAGCGCGCCGCCCGCGATCGTCATCGCTCCCTCATTCGCGATCTGACGATTGATCATCGTCTTTCCGTCGTTGCCGGTGAGGCGCAGCGCGGCGAATGAGGGAATGCACGTGACTCCGCCTCCGGCCATCGAGCCGGACAGCCAGCGCATCGTGTCGGTGACGATGAGGTCGCCGGGTCCGGTGAGGCTGGTGGTCAGTTCGGAATTCTCAATCGGCACCATCGCGAGCAGGTTGGTCCCGCCGTTGAACCGCGCCTCGCCCTCGCCCGTGATTGATGCGCCGTCGCCGAGGTTGTAGTTGCCGAACGCAAATTCAAGCGCGCTGTTCGCCGCGATCGAAACCGGGCCGTTGGCCAGACCGCTGTTCGAGAGTCGCAGCGTTCCTGTCCGCACGTCAACCGCGCCGGTCGAATTGAGCGTCGCGCCGATGACGCTCGTCCCGCCACCGCCCGATTTGCGCAGCGTGCCGGAGTTTTCGACGAGCGATTGACTACCGCCGATAAAGTTGATCGATGTGTCCGACTGCAAGTCGAGCGTGCCGGAGTTGTTCACCACAGAGGAGCTGGACAGATTCAGTGCGCCGCCCGTGATCGTCATCGCTCCCTCGTTGGCGATTTGACGATTGATCATCGTTTTTCCGTCGTTTCCCGTGAGGCGCAGCGCGGCGAATGAGGGAATGCGCGTGACTCCGACGCCGGCCATTGTGCCGCTGCGCCAATGCATGTCGAGCAGGACGCGCAGATCGCCGGGGCCGTTCAGACTGGTAAGCAGTTCGATATTGTCGACTGTCACCGGGTCGAGCAGATTGAGCTGTCCGTTCACGCGCAGCAGCCCCGCGCCTTGCACCGATGTGCCGGCGGCGAAGTTGTAATTGCCGAACGCCGTTTCAAGAACGGACGGACCATCGAGCGTGATCGGTCCGCGGCACGTGCCGCTATTCGACATTCGCACGGTGCCGTTACTGACGATAATCTCGTCGTAGTTGTTGAATGTCAGTCCCACTATCGTCGTGCCCGCACCGGCCAATTTGCGAAACTCGCCGTAATTCTCGAAAGAGACGGCGTTGCCGCCCGTATGACTGATGGTTGCATCGCAGTTGACGTTGAAAAAGGCGTTGCTGACGATTTGCGCGCCGCTGCCGAGGCCGATGCTGCCGCCACTCCAGACTGCCGCTTGATCGAGCACCAACCGCGCCGCGATGATCGACTTTCCGTCGGCTCCGCTGATCGAGAGCGTGCTGCCGGCGGGGAAGTAGTACTCGGTCCCCGGCGTAACGACCGAGAGTCCGCCGCGCGTCCAGTTCAGCCCGGCCCGGATGGTCGAGTTCTCGCGGATACGGATGCTGCCGCCAAGCGTGAACGGGCGGTTACAGTCGAGACTGTTGATGTCCGCCGATCCGTCGGACATGGTGATGGTAGGTCCTGCGGGGATGACGACATTTGTCGTCGAACCGGGGAACGGTAACGGGCAGTCGGTCCCGCAACCGAATGAGGCGAACCAGTTATTTAGACACCCGTTTTGCCCCGGGCCGCAGGCGTTGTTGAACGTGCAAGTCGCGAACCAGTCGACACTTCCGCAACTGTCCTGAAACGTGGATTGCGCCAATGCCGGCGTGGCGGCGAGGGAAACGGTGGCGATCAAAATGCGCTTCATCGAGCGAGTCTCCTTGGCGAATCCTGTGTTTGCCGAGGAGATACGTGGAATTGTGGCGATCGGATTCAAGGTTTTGTCGCAAGTTCGTCAGCCCGGTGACGTGGAACTCTACCGGTCACGCGTGCGGATCGACGTCGTGTCGCCCAAGCCCGTGAACCGCCGCGAGCCGAGTGCCCACTCCGGGATGCCTTCGGGCCAGACCGAAACCGTCACGCTCACGTCGTCGAAGACCTCGTCAAATTCGAGATTCACCGCGAAGTACCAGCGCGGCAGCTTGCGAATGTAGGTGAACTGCAACTCGCCGAGATCGCCGCGATCGGTGTCGAACCAGACGCGCATGCCGGTGATGTGCTTTTCGGTCAGCTTGTAGTTGTACCCACCGCCAACGAGATCGAGCTCGATGTCGCCCGCGTGGCGATAGCCGATGACATAAGACAGGCGCGGGTCGCGTTCGACCAGGAACGCGAAGTTGTTGCGATCGAGCTTGCCGTCGTTCAGGTCGACATTCGCGTCCCAGAGAAAACTGGTGCTGTCGGTGATGCGATACTGAGTATCGACGCCAAAGTAATTGTTCGCCCGGCTGTCTTCCGGGCGATAGGGATTCACCCAGCCGTTGCTCTGATCGAGTCGCGGCACGTCTTCGTCGCCGCCGAAAATGCCGATCTCGGTGTTGAGGGTCAGCAGATCGGTCGTGCGCAACTTGTCATTCGCGCCACGCTTGGTTTGCCAGATCTGCTTCGCGCCGATCAAGAAGCCGTAGTGCGCGTCGATGGTTTCGATACCCTCGTCGAACGGCGTGATCAATTCGCTGCGCGTGTTGCTATGACCCCACCACGACGCAAAGTGCGGTTGAATGATGTGGCGAATGCGGTTGATGTCGAGCAGGTCGGACTGTGCGTCGTTGTAGACCTTGCTCAGCCACGTACTGCCGCGCATGCCGTAGATGCCCATGCCGCGCCACAGGCTGCCTTCGTCGAGCGGCTGACCGTCCCAGAAACTGCCGCGAACGGTCGCGAACGGGACGAAGTTCCAGCCGGGAATCTTGATCGGCAACTCGGCTTCTTGCCGCACGTCGGTGCGGAACGTCGAATCCGACACTGGCGTATTGTCCCAGCGCAGCTTGTCAAAAAAGCGGCGATCGTCGGGCTTGTAACGCACCATGCCGATGCGCGATTCGTGATACATCACAAGCGGGCCGGGCGTGTCGCCGATGCGGCGATAGGTCATGTCGGGCAAGTGCTCGGTCTGCGTGACGAAATCGAGCGAGCGCCAGTTGGCCAGAAACGTGATCGCGTCGACCTCTTTGGCCCGCTTCAAATAGATCGCCTGTTCCTGCTGCTTTTCGTTGAACCACTCGTCGCGATACCACTCTTCCATAAAGCCGGGATCGCTGACGTAGCTGCCTTCGAGCGTGAGTTCCCAGTCGTTCTGCAAATACTGCCGATGCCGCCACAGCGCGCGGCCGCGGTTCGCGCTGTCGGGCGTGTTGTCGCGCAGCGGGCCGAAATCGTCCTCGCCGCCGTCGTTGATATAATAGCTGCGGAAATAGCCGAACGAGTCGAAGCGCTGATACTTGGCGTCGATGCCGATACCGGGGCCGCGCTCGCTGAAATAATCGAGCTTGAGCGAAGCATCGACGCCGGGCGGCGTTTCGAGGCCGAGCAGATTGAACAGATACCACGCCGTCTCGACCGAAATGCCGAAGTCGTCGCTGTAGCCGGTCGAGAATCGTCGCAAAAGCGTTTCGCTCGCTTCGAGATTGCCTTTGCTGTAGGGCCAATACGCGACCGGAACATTCTCGAAGTTCAGCGTCGCGTTCTTCATCTCGTACGTGCCTGCGAGCTGATTGCCGACGGGCTGACCGGCGGCGTCGCGCGGCGTGCGGTCGTAGAGGTAGACGCGCTCGGCACCGACGTGATAGTGCGGCGTGTGAAACTCGCTCGTGCTGACCCGCGCGTTTTCGGCGGAGAATTCGCGGGCCGAGAGCTGGCGGATTTCCTCGGCTCGTATGTATAGCGGCACGTCGCGCTGCGGCACTTCGGTGCGCAAAACGCTGTCGAGCATCAGTGCGCGTTGTCGCTCGAAGTCGTAATACAGCCGGCTCGCACGGACGATGCGCTCGCCAACGGTGAGCACGACATCGCCTTCGAGATAGACGCCGCGCAGGACGCCTTCGAGATTCTGGCGACCGGGGATTCCGCTGTCGCCGTCGGGTTTAGCGGTCTCATTCGGTTTCGCGGCATCGGCAGGTTTCGGGGCGCCGTTCCCGGGCTGCGAAGCGGGTTGCGAGTCGGATTTCGCACCTTCGCCGATGAGCATGCCGGCCGTCGACTCTGCCGGAAAGATCACCGCGTTGTCAGCCTGAATTTCAACCACTGGCTCGGTCGGCGTGCCGGTCTGCGACAGGAAGAGCCGTCCGATGATCACCTGTACCTGCGTGCCGTCGGCCATCGTAAACGGCTCGGTACCCGGCACCGAATAGCGCACGAGCCGCAGCGGCTTGGGCGGTTTGTTGACGTCGATCGGCTTGCGCACATCGGGCGCGACGGTCGGCGAATCGGATTCGGCGGCCTGCGCATTCTCTTCGATGAGCTTTCGCTCGGACAGCGCTTTTTGATAAAGCTCGGATTGTTCGAGCGATTCGGGTGAGTTGGCGTCGTCAAATTTCACGACGCGCCCAAACGTGCGCAGGTTGCTGACCAGAAGAATGTTGTCTTCGACCGTCGTGCCGGCCGGCTCGCGCACTTCGGCCTTGCCCGCGAGGTACACGGTCAGGTCGTAATATTTGCGGCCGTCGGGTTGCGAGCGCCGCGGCGAAATCCAGACGATCGCGTTTTCAGCCGTCAGTCTTCGCTTACCGAAATCAAGTTGAAACGCGCCGCTCACCTGCACCACGAGCGTGCCATCGGCCTCTTTCCACTGGCGGCTAAATCGCCCGCGGAATTCGATGTCCACCTCGCTCACCGCGCCGGGAAGCAGCGGGCGATCTTCTTCGACCGTGTTCTGCGCGATGGCCGGCGTGACGGCTGCGCCGACCAGTGCGACGCCCAGCATGCGACTCAGCCAGCGGCGGCGGCGACCGCGCCCGGCGGCCGATGACGTTTTGCAAAGCTTGGGCATGAACGCCCTTTGGAACGCCGACGGGCGGCGATGAACGAAACGTGACGCAATGAGAGTGCAGAACAAACCGCGCTCGAAGAGCGGATTATCGGGCAGCGGGCGGCGCGGTCAATGGCGGCGGGGGAGCAATCTTCGGCGGCCCGCGCGATGCCGCACGGTTTCATTCGCCGATTAGGTCGCCGTCGCGAACTGTGTCTGGCAGAGCTTCTCGTAAAACGGGCTGGTCCGGATCAACTCCGCGTGCGTGCCGCAGGCGACGATTTGGCCATCGTTCATGACAACGATCTTGTCGGCCCGCGAGATCGTGCTGAATCGATGGGCGATGATGATCGTCGTGCGATCGCGGGTCACCTCTTCGAGCGCCTGTTGAATCTTCTCTTCGCTCTCAGTATCGATTTGGCTGGTCGCCTCGTCGAGAACGAGAATCGGCGGATCGCGGAAGATCGCGCGGGCCAGGGCGATGCGCTGCCGCTGGCCGCCGCTGAGTTGCCGTGCGGTGACCAGCGCGTCATAGCTAACGCGCTCGATGCCGCCTTCGAGACTGCGCAGCCGCGCGACGAAATCGTCGGCGTGCGCCTGCTGCGCGGCCCAATCGACGCGCTGCGCGCTGTTTTCGGCGGTTGCGCCATACGCGATGTTGCCGCTGACGGTGTCGCTGAACACGACCGCGTCTTGCGTGACGAGACCGATTTGCTGGCGCAGCGTATCGAGCCGCACGCGGGCGATGTCGTGTCCGTCGATCAGAATTCGTCCGCTCGCGGGAGCATAGAAACGCAGCAGCAGCGACATCAGCGTCGTCTTGCCGCATCCATTCGGCCCGACGACAGCGACGACCTGACCTTGCAGAATCGTCAGCGATACATCCGACAGCACGTTGCGATCGGGGTTGTTCGGATATGCGAACGTGACGTTCTCGAAAACGATCTTGTCCCGAAAGCGCGGCAATTCAGGCAGATCGGTGCGGCGCTCGGGTTCTTCCTCGGGCACGTCGAGCAATTCGAACAGCCGCCGAGCCGCGGCGTCCGCCGCTTGTGCGCGGTTGTACACATTTCCCATCTTCCGCAGCGGATCGAACACGCCCGCGAGGCAGATTGTCGCCGCAAAGAAAAGCTGCGGCTCCAGATCGCCCGAGAACACGCGCACGCCGCCAAAGATCACAAACGCCGCGACGCCGGACATGGCGAGCACTTCGAGCGCGGGGTTTGTAGCGGCGTCGACGATCTCGATCTGCGTTTGCGCGCGGGTCAGCGTGCGGCCTTCGTGCTCGAACTTCGCCGCCTCGGCCTGCTGCATGCCATAGGCTTTAACTACGCGAATGCCGGCGAGTCGTTCGCCGAGATGATCGAGCAGGACGCCCCACGATTTCGACGCGCGCTTCTGCGCCTTCTTGATCATGCCGCCGAAAACGCCCATGACCACCGCGCCGACCGGCACGCCGGCCAGTGCGACAAGCAGCAATTGCCAGTCGATCATCGCGGTCAGGATGAGCACGCCGGTGGCCTTGATCGGCTCGCGGATCGTCTTGCCGAAGACGGTGTTCAGCCCGGTTTCGACTTTGTTCATGTCAGTGGCAAAGCGGCCCAGCGTGTCGCCCGGCGGGCGCGAGGCGTGCCACTCCATCGGCAGGCGCAGCACATGCTCAGCGAGGCTGCTGCGAAAATCGTGCATCCCGCGCTGCACGGCGGTCGCGACCAGGCCCTCGTTCGCGAGGCGGAAGATGCCGCCGAAGAACGTCGCACCTACCAAACCGGCCATGACAAACGCCAGCGTGCGGACGCGCGATTCAACATCCTTCGATTGCGGCAGCCATTCGGCGATATTGCGCAACCACGCGGTCCAGCCGCGGTATGGTGCCAGCGGCAGGTCGACCTCGCGTCGAACCGGCTTGCGCTGCACATCGTATGATTGCACAGTGACGCGGGCGAGAACCGCGCCCGGCTCAATCGTGACTTGCCGCATCAGCGCGTAGCTGTTGATCGGCTCGCCGTTTACGGCGACCAGCCGGGTACCGGGATTGATCAATTTCTCGGCGGGGGAGTCGGGCTTCACATATTCAATGAATAGGCCGTCGGGATCATCCGGCAGATCGCCCGCCAGCCGCACGCCGAGGCGGCGTTCGGTCTCGATGCGGTGTACCCAGTCGGCCAGCGACTCGTGGTCGGCGAAGATGACCTTCAGCATCGGGATGACGCTGGAGAGGGAAAACGTGTAGAAGAACCCGACGCCGAGAGCGGCCAGCAGTCCGAGAATCAATGTGCGCCGATGCGGCCCGATGTATCCGAGCGAGCGACGAAAATCGGCGAGCCAGCCTGCTGAACGAGTCTCCGAGGGCATCGGTCGATATCATAGCGGGACTCGGCATTCGCCGCCGCTCCGAGGGGTGACCCAGGCGGTCGCGGGATGGGCGAGTCACTCAGGAATCAATCGGCGTGCCCGCTTGGGCCGCACAATGGGGGTAGCGCGTGTCTCAGGCAATGATCCATCTTTCCGGTCCGGACATCACACAGGCAGAGATTGACGCGGTTGTCGCGGTGATGCGAACGCCGCAACTTTCGCTCGGCCCGCGCGTTCCGGAATTCGAGCAGTGCTTCATGGATCGCCTGGGCATCAAACACGCCGTCGCCTGCAACAGCGGCACGAGCGGCCTGCACCTGATTTGGCACTCGATGGGCGTGCGCAACGGCGACGAAGTGGTGACCACGCCGTTCTCGTTTATCGCCAGCAGTAACAGCGTGATGTTCGAGGGCGGCAAACCGATTTTCGTGGACATCGAAGCGGACACGTGGCAGATCGACCCGAAACGGATCGAAGCAGCGATCACCCCGCGCACGAAGGCGTTGCTCCCGGTCGATGTGTTCGGCTCGATTCCCGATATGGATGCGGTGCTGGCGATCGCGCGCAAACACAACCTGCGCGTGGTCGAGGATTGCTGCGAGGCGCTCGGCTCGACGTACAAGGGCAAGCCCGCCGGGACGCTGGCCGACGCCGGCGTTTTTGGCTTTTATCCGAATAAGCAGATCACCACCGGCGAAGGCGGAATGGTGGTTACCAATGACGACAAGCTGGCCTTCATCGCCCGTTCGGCCCGCAGCCAGGGTCGCGACCCCGAGGCCGGCTGGTTGCAGCACGCGCGGCTCGGCTTCAACTATCGGTTGCCGGACATCAACTGCGCCATCGGCATTGTGCAGATGAAACGCTGCGACGAGATTCTGGCCAAGCGGGCGCAGGTCGCGTCGTGGTATCAGCAGCGCTGGGCCGGCGATTCGCGGATTTCGATGCAACGCATTCCGAGCGAAGTGAAGATGAGCTGGTTTGTGATGGTGGTGCGGCTCGCCGACAATTACTCGCAAGCCCATCGCGACATGATGCTCAAGAGGCTCAACGAACGCGGCATCGGCTGCCGCGATTACTTCACGCCGATCCACTTGCAGCCGTTCTATCAGGACATGGGCTATCGCCAGGGGCAATTCCCGATCACCGAAGCGCTGTCGTCCCGGACGATTTCGCTGCCGTTCCATAACGGCCTGAGCGAGGGCGATGTTGACCGCGTGGTCAAGGAGTTCAAATCCCTTCTGTAATGGGGAACAACGGAACAACGGAACAAAGGAACTAGGGAACAAGGGAATACGGCGCGCTCGTCTGTCAGGACGACGCGCGGGCGGAGTAGCGATTGGGCCTCTGTGCCCGACGCCGGCGAGCGCAGCGAGCCCCAGCGCGAGCCCCGACCGTGAGGGAGGGGTTCTCTTCCGCGCACGCGATTAGTCGTCATCATCCTTTTCTTCTTCCACGCTCCCTCGCGGATCGAGCCGCAGCCCAACTTCGCCAAGGCCTTTGCCGTGCGCACCGGCCCACTCCGCCGGATATGGTTCGTCGCCGCGCGAGGCGTGCCAGAGGACGCGGTTGAATGCGTCTTCCTCGGCTACGTCGGGCTTGGTGAGATCGAGCGCCGCGGTCGCAGCATAAAGCGGCTGCATGTGCGGGGCGGCGGCCTGCTTTTTCGGGTTCAGTTCATCGAGCGGCACGTTGTTGGGGAGCGCGACGAACGGCGTGAAGTCGGGCGTGTCGGAAAAGCAGGTCGTCATCAGCGGTGCGAGTGCGTAGAGCTGATTGGCCGCCGGGCAGCCAAGAATGCGCTCGATCGTGTGGATCACTGAAGTCTGGTTGTAGAACTCGCTTACC
>JBJXFK010000205.1:0-16854 GCA_046155505.1 Phycisphaerae bacterium | reverse complement strand
ATACAGTCGGCGCGGTACTGGCTTTCGATCGGCGGCTACACCTCGGCGATCGTAATGACCGAGTGGTATTTCGGACCGCCGGAGATCACGCTCAGTCATTTGTTCGATCTGGTGCAACTTCGATTCGGGCCGACGATGTTCGTGGCGAACGAGGTGCGCGACGTCGTATTCTGGGCTCAGGTCGTGCTGTGGTTGTTTGGGCTTGTCTTCTGCATCGATGCGCGACTTGGATCTCGCGCGTGGTCACGCGGCGCGCGAGCCGTAATGAGCGTAGTTTGCTTCGTCAGCCTGCTCGCACTGTACGGTGCCGCCGTCGAACACATCGGAGTACCACTCTACGATTTCTTCGGCGACGTTCCGGGACTGGACTGGAAGTTGCGCCCGTGATGCGGCGACGAAACGACGCCTGATCGGACGTTGTGCAACGGAACGCTGCGTCGCTCGCTTGACATCCGCGCGTTTGGCGTGGATCATCTCGTAGTCGAGAGTTTCACAGCTTCGGGCGATTAGCTCAGTTGGCTAGAGCGCGTGCTCGACACGCACGAGGTCAAAGGTTCGAATCCTTTATCGCCCATCCGCTCACCTCGCTCGTCGTTTTGTCGGAAACGGCATACGCGGCCCTGTATTGTTGCGCCATCACTCATCGTTTGCCCGGCGCAATGTGATTATCTGACCGTAAATCCCCGAATTTCCCGCCGATTTCCTGCAAGGTTACGTTGACCGGCTGCGCGCGGCGGAGTACCTTATAGATATGCACGTCGGAAGTTCGTGAGGGAAAAGAGCTCCATCAACGTGCCCATGTGTTTCATTCTCTGTTCGTATCCGCATTGATTGTGTGGGGTCATTCTGTTCTTTTCGTAGGCCAGTGCTCGCCACACAGAACGGGCCACCGTTCGGCGAGTCGATTTCCCAACGAGGAAAGGGGAGGTCTCATGTACTGTTGTACGAGCCAAACAATGAAGGGGCTCGTCACCTTCGGGTTGCTTAGCAGCCTGTCGGTGGCATTCGCCGGTAGCGGCGAAAAGGTCCAGTCGGATGCTCAGCTCAAGGCGAAGCTCAGCGGCCAGGCCGTTGTCGCTCCCGCCGGCAAGCAGACCAGCCAGGCTGGGCTTCTGTCCAATTGGGCGCCGGTTTCGAATGAAGTCGCGCGCAAGTACGCGGGCCAGACGAGCGACGGCCCCGTGGTTGTCGATCGCGGTGGCGTCGTGAATGATGAGTGCGAAGGCGCGATCGCGCTGACGTGCAACGGCGGCGCGGCGACGTTCTCGAACGTCGGTGCGGCGACCGGAACGACCGCAAGCTGCTCGTTCGGCGGCCAGCCGGTCAATTCAACCGTGTGGTTCAGCTTTGTCGCGACCGATGTTGATGCTCGCGTCAGCACCTGCAGCGGCGGCACGATCACTGACACCGTCATCGTTGTCTACAGCGGCGCATGCGGCGGCCTGACCGAAATTGCCTGCAACGACGATTTTTGCGGCCTTCTCTCCGAAGTCTGCGCGACAGGTCTCACAGTTGGCGACACATATTTCGTCGAAGTCGGCGGCTGGAATCTGACAGCCCAGGGCGACTTCAGCATCAGCCTGCTCTGCCCCTGCTCGCCTGATTGCGTCGTTTGCGAGCCGGGCGATGCACTCGAGGGCGAGCCGGATTGCTTCGACTTCTACGTCGATGCGACCAATGGCGGCTGCAACTCGGCCCCGCCGGTGTTCGGTTCAATCGCGATCGGCAGCACGGTCTGCGCGACCTCGGGCACGTATCTCGGCCTGCTGCCGGATCCCAATGATCCGAACGGCGGCATCGTGGTCAACTTCCGCGATACCGACTGGTTCGAGTTCACTGTTGCTGGTCCTGCTCCCGAGCTGGTGACTTGGTCGATTACGGCCGAGTTCCCGTCGCTCGGTTTCATCATCAGCAGCGGCTGCCCGGCGGCGATCGTCGCCGGTCCGGCAACTGCCGGCGAGTGCGGCACCGCGTCGATCACGCGCTGCCTTGCGCCCGGCACCTACGTCGCGTTCGCGGCTCCGTCGGTCTTCTCGGGCGTCGCCTGCGGCGCTCAGTACCGCGGCTCGCTCACGTCGACCGCCTGCCCGCCGCCCCCGTCGAATGACGAGTGCGGCAGCGCGGTCTCGATTCCGTGCGACGGTTCGGTCGTCGCCGGCGACAACGAGTCCGCCACTACGGGCGTCGACGATGATGCCGCTCCTTGCTCGTTCGGCGGCGCGCCCGTCGGCAGCACCGCGTGGTTCAGCTTCCAGGCCACGCAGTCGGCCGCGATCATCAGCCTCTGCAACGGCAGCGGCTCGCTGGTTGACTCGGTCGTGACCGTATACGACGGCACCTGCGGCGCTCTCACCCAGATCGCTTGCAACGACGACGTTTGCGGTCTGCTGTCGGAAGTCGCCGTTGGCGGTCTGACGGTCGGCAACACCTACTTCGTCCGCGTCGGCGTGTGGAACAACGGCCTCGGCGGCACCTTCGGTATCAGCGCGACTTGCATCGCGCCGGCTCCGAATGACGAGTGCGTCGATGCCATCCCGGTCACCTGCGGCAGCGCCGGTACGTTCAGCAACATCGGCGCGACGGATTCCGATCCGGTCGCTTCGTGCTCGTTCGGCGGCCAGCCGGTCAACTCGGATGTCTGGTTCAGCGTTGTCGCCACCGACACCGCGCTCAGCGCCAGCACCTGCGGTCTCGTCGGCATCGGCGACACCGTGATCCGCATCTATGACGGTGCGTGCGGCGGCCTCACCGAGATCGCGTGCAACGACGATTCGTGCGGTCTGCTGTCGGTCGCGACGGCTCTCGGCGTCACCGTCGGCAACACGTACTACGTCAACGTCGCCGGCTGGAACCTGACCGCTCAGGGCAGTTTCAACCTGGCGATCAGTTGCTTCGCTCCGCCGACCAACGATGCCTGCGCGGATGCCATCGGCATCACGACCGGCACCTCGGTCACCGGCACGACGACCGGCACGACGATCGACACCGATGTCATCCTCGCTCCGTGCGGCACGTCGATCAGCGGTCCGGGCGTTTGGTACACGGTTGTCGGTACGGGTAACACCTTCACCGCCACCACCTGCAACGCCGGCACCGACTATGACAGCAAGCTGAACGTCTTCTGCGGCACCTGCCCGACGTTCTTTGCCTGCGTCACCGGCGACGATGATGATCCGAACTGCGGTTTCGGCGGCCTGCTCTCGACCGTGACTTGGTGCACCGCTCCGGGCCAGACCTACTACATCCTGGTCCAGGGCTTCGGCGGCCAAAGCGGCAACTTCGAGCTGCTCGTCACCGACACCGCGACCGTTTGCGGCGATCCGGTGAGCTGCATCGCTCCTCCGCCGGTTCCGAATGATGACTGCGCTGACGCGGTCAGCGTCGCGATCGGTTCGTCGACGCTGGGCACCACGCTCGGCGCGACCAGCGGCAGCGAAGCGGGTCTGCCGTTCTGCGGCACCTCGATCAGCGCTCCGGGCGTCTGGTATCGCGTTCTCGGCGACGGCAACACGATCACCGTGTCGACCTGCAACGACGCCGGTACCTACGACACCAAGCTGAACGTCTACTGCGGTACCTGCGATGCGCTGACCTGCGTCGGTGGTAACGACGATGGCGGCACGGCGGATTGCTTCGCTCCGTCGGTCGGCTTCAACTTCGAGTCGCGCGTGTCGTTCTGCTCGCAGAACGGTGCCGTGTACTACATCCTGGTTCAGGGCTTCGGCGGCGGTCAGGGCGACTTCCAGCTCGACGTGACCAGCAATGGCGCGCCGTGCGTGGCGACCGTCCAGTGCGTTGCGACCGGTGCATGCTGCGTGGCTCCGGCCCCGACCTGCATCATCGCTTCGGAAGCGACCTGCGCCACCCTCGGTGGTCAGTATCAGGGCGACAATTCGACCTGCGGTGGCGGTGGTTACAGCGCCAGCACGGGTGCGAACCCGATCGAAAACATCAGCGGCACGGGCACCAGCTCGACCGCCGGTGGCTGCGATGACGCCTGCTCGGAAAACGTGGTCCTGCCGTTCGGCTTCAGCTTCTTCGGCACCACGTTCAACGACGTATGGATCAACGCCAACGGCTTCCTGTCGTTCGGCGCTGCTTCGGGCGACTTCTCGAACGACCCGATCCCGAATGCGCTGACGCCGAACAACATCATCTGCCCGGTGTGGGATGACTTTAACGGCGGCGTCCAGGGCGACGTGTTCTATCAGTCGCTCACCTCGCCGGACCGCTTCGTGGTCCTCTACAGCAACATGCGTCGCTTCGGCGCGGGCAGCGGCGGCAACACGTTCCAGGCCATCCTCTATGCGGATGGTTCGATCGAGTTCCGCTATGGTTCGCTCGAAGACGCTCTGCTGAGCGAAACGGCCGGCATCGAAGATGCTGCTGGTGCGACTGGTCTCGCGACCACCGCGCTGAGCAACACCTCGACGCTGATCTCGAACCTGGTCATTCCGAATCCGTGCGAAGATCTCGGCTGCCCGAATCCGGGTTGCGTTGATCCTGGCGTGGATGCGGACTTCAACGACGATTGCCGCGTTGAGCTGACCGACCTGGCCATTCTGCTGGCGAACTTCGGTACTCCGGTCGGCATGACCAACGCCACCGGCGACACCGATGCCGATGGCGACGTTGACCTCACCGATCTGGCCAACGTGCTGGCTCGGTTCGGCAACAACTGCAACTAAGTTGCAGACTTGAATCTCCGGAAATGCGATCGGCTCGCTTGCGAGCCGATCGCGGTCCGGCGAAACAGGCAAGCGAATTCAGCGAACGCCGTCGCGTGCTCTTGCATGCGGCGGCGTTCGCTGTTTCACTTCGTGGTGCCGCCGTTGCGCCGTGCGGGCGCGGTGCCCGCTGTGCCTAGCGACACGCTCGCGCGACGGTTTCGCGATGGGGAATCCGATGGGTATCCGACTCGCCATTCGAGTGATCGCCGGTGCGACACTCGCTGTTGGCGTGTGTCATTTGCTCGGCTGCGCTTCGCGGAACGCAAGGACATCGGATAGGCGAGATTCGTCATCCCACAACGATCAGTCCGCGGCCGCCGGCCCCGCCGCGGCGCACGCGAACACGATTCACGCCGAACTCGTCTCACCGCTCGGCATTCCGCTGCTCGCGCGAGATGCGGCGTCGTTTCCGCGGCTGGCCGAGCAACTCGCCGCCGTACGACAACTCGCCGACCAAAACCCGCGCGACGTCGACGCCGCGATCTGGCATGGCCGCCGACTCGGCTATCTCTGGCGGATGAGCGACGCGATCGCGGTCTATTCAAACGCTCTCGCGACACACCCGGAAGAGCCGCGGCTGCTGCGGCATCGTGGGCACCGATACCTCAGCGTTCGCCGCTTCGATGAGGCGCTCGCCGATCTGTCGCTCGCCGCCGAGCGCATGGGCGATCGCGCCGGCGAGGTTGAGCCCGACGGCATGCCCAACGAGCAAAACGTTCCGCTGACGACGCTGGGCTTCAATGTGCACTATCACCGCGCCCTGGCGCTCTATCTGCGCGGCGATTTCGAGTCGGCGCTCGCGGCCTGGCACGACTGCGCCGCGCATGTCGGGCCACATGATGACAACGTCGTCGCTGTGCGCTACTGGACCTATCTGACGCTTCGCCGCCTCGATCACCGCGTCGGCGCGTTCCTGGAGCTCGAGCGCGTCGATGTGCGAATGAACATGATCGAGAACCACGCCTATCACCATCTCCTATTGCTGTTCAACGGGCTGTTGAGCGTTGAAGAATTGACCGACGCGACCGCCGAGCAGCGAGCCGACTTCCCGGCGATCGGCTACGGCGTCGGCGCGTGGTACCTCGCGTCGAGCCGCAGGGATGACGCACGAGCCATGTTCGAGCGCGTCATCGCGACCGGCGACTGGCCGGCGTTTGGCTATATCGCCGCGGAAGCCGAGCTGGTTCGATTGAAACGATAGCGCCAGATTCAAGCAGCGGCTCATATCTCGCTACGCCCACCTCTCGCCCTCGTGCGACCGAATTTTTCGACGACCTGCCCAACTCTTGAGCGGACGCCTCCCGCACAGCCGTCTAGCTCTTCGTCCGACCGATGTCGTGGTGAGCGACAATCGGCCCCCTTCGGGAGTGATTTTCGATGCTCGTGATGACTATCTTCCTGGCACTATTCATGGCCGACGAAGTCGCATATCCGACGACCGCTCCGGGTCGCACCGCCGCGGCGTTTGTTGCCGCCTACAACAGCGGGCAGAACTCGACGATGCGCACGTTCGAGGCGGAGTTTCGCTCGACCGCCGGGCCAGCGCGAACCATCGAGCAACGACTGGAGATGTTCGGTCAATTGCGCGAGCGACTCGGCGACCTTCGCCCGCTGCGCCTCGGCGAGAGCACGGGGCACGAACTGGTCCTCATCGCGCAGCCGGCGAGTGGCGACGAGCCGATTTCGATGCGATTTCAGTGTGAGGCCGAGCCGCCGCACAAGCTCATGTCGATTTTGATCGGCCCGGTTGGAGTCGATGCGACACCGATCAGCTCTGCCGAGCGATCCGCCGCGATCGATGAAATCGTCGGAATCCTGGAACGACAGTATGTGTTCCCTGACAAGGTGCCGGCGATGGCCGAGCGGCTGCGCAGCAAGCAAAAGGCCGGCGAGTACGACAAGCTCAACAACACCGCCGAGCTCGCAGAGCGCTGGACGCAAGACCTGCAAGTGGTCTGTGGCGACAAGCACCTGCGGGTCCGCGTCGCCCCGTCTGCGGCAGCGCAACTCGCGCCTGACGCGCCGCGTGAGCGTCCGGGCGCCGGGAACTACGGGTTCAAACGGGTTGAAGTGCTGCCCGGCAACATCGGATACATCAAGCTGGACGGGTTCAGCGGCGACGAGCATGCGCAGGCACCCGCCGCGGCGGCGATGGCGTTTGTGCGCGGCTGTGATCATCTGATTTTCGACCTGCGCGAGAACGGCGGCGGCTCGCCGGTGATGATTCAATTCCTGCAAAGCTACCTGTTTGAAAAGCGGACGCACCTGAACAGCTTTCGCGATCGCGAAGGAACAGTCGTCGAGGAATCGTGGACAACCGAGATGAGCGCGGCGGAGCGCCCGCGTTCGAGCGTGCCGGTCTATGTGCTGATCAGCAGTCGCACTTTCTCGGGTGCTGAAGAGTTTTCGTACAACCTACAAACGCGCGGCCGGGCCACGATCATCGGCGAAACCAGCGGCGGCGGAGCGCATCCGGTGCGACCCGCGAGAGTCGGCAAGCATTTCATTCTGGGTGTTCCGTTCCAGCGCGCCGAAAACCCGATCACCAAGACGAACTGGGAAGGCGTCGGCATCGTGCCTGATCTGAAAGTGCCCGCGTCCGAAGCGCTCGACGTTGCCACCTCGCTCGCTCGCGGCACAGCGCCCAGCGGCGCGTCGAAATCGCCGGCAAGCTCGACATCCGAGAACGCCGCGATCGAGCGTGCGGTGCTCGACTACTGCGAGGCGTTTCTGGAGAACAAGCCCGAGTATCTGGAGCGCAGCGTCGATCGAACCCTCAAGAAATTCGGCTACTCCCTCGGTCGCGATGGCCAATGGCGGATGCACGCGATGACGTTCGACCAGGCGACTGAACTCGCGGCGAAGTACAAGCGGCGCGATCCCAATTCACCCAAAAAAGTCGAGGTGCTCGACGTGCGCGACCGCATCGCCTCGGCCACGCTGATCGCCGAGTGGGGAATGGATCACGTTCATCTGCACAAAGTTGACGATCGCTGGAAGATCGTTCATGTGGTCTGGCAGTCGCTGCCGGATCGCGCTGCAACGGTAACACCGAGCGGTTCGTCGCGCTAGCGCGAATTGTGGCGTCTCCATCCGAGGCTGCGCCACTCGGGTGAATCTTCTGTGAGACTCGCTGCGGAGTTGAGAGTGGTCGCTTTTCTTCACGGCATCTTCGCGGTCATCTTCGTCGGGTTTGTCAGTGCGGCGGGAGCGCAGACTTCACAACCGACAGACTCGCACACGGAGCTGCGTTCGTTGCGGACGGCGGTCGACGGCGCAATTGAATCGCCCGCGACGCCGACCGAACTGCGCGCGATCGCGAGCCGCTTGCAGCGATTCGTGGAAGCCGCGCACGACACGGCGGATCGCACGGCCGCGCTTCGATTGAGCACGAAACTCTGCGTCAGCTCGGCTACGGTCGAGTTGGACGAGCATCGCGAATTTACCATCACGCAACTCGCGCACCTCGCCGCGAAGTCGCCGCTCGCGCGGGTGTTATTGACTTCGCAGTGCCTGCCGCCGTTGCATCGTGCGGACGCCGACGTGCGGCGCGCGATGCTGGAAAGGCACACGGCGACCGTTGATCGCGCCGTGCGTACGGCGACCGACGAAGCGACGATTCTCGATCTGCATTACCTGTGCTGCGCGCCGATGATCGAGTTGTCGCGCGCCTGCGGCGACGATTGGCTGAGCGCCGCGGATCGAGCGCGGCTGGATGAACGCCTTTCGATGATCGAGCGGTCCGATCTGCCCGCTCCGACTGACGGCACGTATCGCGAGCGGATCGCGGCGATTCGAGCGGAACTCAAACAAGCCGCCTGCGGTCGAGACGTCTCCGAATGTGAGGCGACCGACCTCGCCGGAAAGCGCATTCGGCTCAAGGAGCTTCGCGGCAAAGTCGTGGTCCTGAGCTTCTGGTCTTCGTGGTGCGTGCCTTGTCTGGAGATGATTCCGGAAGAAGCGGCCATGCTCAAACGGCTGGGGCCGCGCGGCGTCGCGCTGGTCGGCGTCAACGCGGACGCGACGCGCCAGCAGGCACGCCGAACCGCAGCCGACAAGGGTATGACCTGGCCGCAACTCTGGTCGCCACCCGATCAGTCCGACTCGCTGGCGAGGCAATTGTGCATCTCGCAATGGCCTAGCATCATCGTGCTCGACAGTACGGGTGCTATTCGCGCGAAGTTCGTCGGGTCGGCTTATCAACCGAAGCTAGGCGTCGCCGATGTCGAGCGTGCAATACTTGAAATTCTGAGCAAGCCTTAACGAAGGAGCATTCGGTGAACACCGTTCACGTACGTTGCGTCTTATGTATCGCACTCGCGCTGCCGTTCGGATGTTCTCGGAAGGATGCGGCAACATCGCAGTCGCCCGCGGCAGAATCGCAGCCGCACTCCGACAGCCCACCGTCGCGCGACGCGCCGCCGGCCGACGCCAAATCCGCCGACGCGAAGTCCGACGATGCGACGCAGCCTTCACGCGACGAATCATCCGCGAAGAGTCCGCCGCCGGCCGCCGCCCTGCCCGGGTTCACCCAATCGACGGACGATAAGCCGACCAAGGCCCCCGAGAGCGGTGCGGTGCTCAGCGCCGACGAGCAAGCGCGATTCGACGCGGCGGCGGTCGCGTGGCTGCGGGCGTTGAATGCGGACGACAAAGCGGCCTATCGCGCACTGCATAGCGACGACGGCTGGACCAAGTCGATCGATTGGTGGCAGAACATGTTCACCGCACAGCGCGCGAAGTTTGGCGCGATCACGCGCGCCTATCCATGCACCCGCGCGGTCATCCGCTTCGGCGGATTCGGCTTTCAGTGCAAGGATGTACCCGGCGGCGTTTCATTCGTCGCGATCTTCGAAGAGAACGTGGGCGGAGTATTCACGTTTTCGCTGGACGCGACTGGAAAGATTTCGGGCTCATCGGTTTTCATCAAAGAAGAGATCGCAAGCTACGACGGCGGCGCTGCAAAGCCGATTTACAGCCGCTGACGCCGTTCGTCGCGACTTCCCGACGGCGTGAATGACCAGGTTCCTGCCGCTCTGGCGCCGCGGTGCTCCGCGAATTACGCCGGAGCCAGATCGGCGGATCGGCCCGCGGTCTGACGGTTCTCAATGTCATTCGCCGCGTCCTGGTGCGTGAGCTTGAGCACCTTGCCGTTGCTGGCAAGCTCGATTTCGACATAAGCCGACGGCAGGCGGGTCGTCTTTTCGCGTTCGGTGTAGATTCGCCCGCGCGGGCCGCAACTCGTGGAACTCACATAAAGCGGATAGGGCGCGTCGGCGATCTGGTCGTCGCGCAAGCCACGCACGATAAATGCTCCGTTCGGCTGTTTGTCGACGACCAGCAGCGAACGGCGGTGGGTGTGACCGGTGAGGACAAGCGGCACGGCGGCCTTGCGCAGTTCGTCGATCAGCCACTCGCGATGGTGCAGCGGCGTGCCGGCGTCGGCGACCCAGTTCCACGGCGCGTAATCCTTGTGTTTCGCGGCGAGCGCGGGGTGCTCAATATAGGCGTGCGGAATCTTCTTTCCATCGCGCGTATCGTCGAGTTGCACAATCCGCCCGTGCGGAGGCTTGGCGTCGAACGCTTCGAGCGAGCGGCCGTCGCTGCCCATTTTCGTGCTCTTGCCCAGCCGCGTCACGACCTTGCCCTGGGCCAGGTATTCTTCCGTCCACGCGGGGTGCGGGCCCACGACGGGCGCGTGAATGCCGAAAATCCTGGCGCGGCTCGTGCTGGCGAGAAAATGCTGAATCACCTCGATCTGGTCCGCGGTAAGCGTGTCCTTGGGCGCGGGCTCGCCGTCGGAATTGGGCATGGCGATCGTGCCGCCCCGATCGACGCCACTGCGGAAGGTGTTGTAGTCGACCTTTTCATTCTCGGCCCAGTCGAGCATCAGCAGGTCATATCCGCCGGGTAACGGCACGCTGTAATCGAAAAATGGGTTGATCAGCAGCAGATACCACGCGACCGACGCGGTGATCGTGACCAGCGGCGTGCCGTTGATTTCAAGTTCGGCTTCGCGGATAAACCACTTGTGCCAAAAGACCTTGAAAAAGGCCTTCACGTAATTGCTGCCACCGTCGTAGAGGCTGTAGCCGCCGCCGTATCCCGGCCCGTGAGCGACCTTCAGTGCGTCCTTGTCCTCAAGGTTGAAATTTTTTGGCCCCGGCGCACCTGACGCGAGCGGCTTGTAGGGGTGAAAGCGCCAGTCGTGGTTGCCGAGGATTGTGTACGCGGGGTTCTGATAGTTCGCGCCGCCTGCGAGTTCGGAGAAAAAAAGGAACCACGGCCGGTCGCGCCAGTAGCAATCGTTGCTGCTCATGTCGGGCAAACCGTCTTCGCCGCGTTTGTGTTCGCTAAAGCCGCGGCCATATTCGATCAAGTCGCCGGTGAGGAGCAGCAGATCGCAATTGCCCCGGGCGCGCTGATACAGCATGCGCGAGGTTTTGTTCCAGTTGTTGAAGTTCGCGACCTGGCGCGCGATCGCCGGGTCGACGGAGTTCTTCAGCCGCGTCTCGTAGGCGTCGCAGCGCAGCTCGAAGTGCAGATCGGTCAAATGTCCGATGCGCAACGTCGGCTTGGGCGGTCGGATGAAAACCGGGTGCAGCACCTCGGTTCGCGTGTCAGGGATGTTGCGACGCAAATCGTTCGGCGCATAGTCGTATTCGTATTCTTCGAGATAGCGGCGCGCGATCAACGAATCGAGCTCTTTTTCGGGCGGCACGCCGTCGTTGCCGAAGCGCGAAAAACGAGCGAATTCCTCGATCAGCAGGTCCATCTCGGCGCTGCGCTCGCGCGGGCTGTCCTTCTTGTTGCGGTTCACCCAATAGAGGTTCACCGGATTTGCAGACGCGTGCGGCGCGAGTCGCGCGGCTGCGTGCTCGTAGATTCGAATCTGGTGCAGATACTTGAGCCCATACGACGCATAGAAATCGAGCACGAACTTCGAGAGTCCGACGACGATGCCGCGCTCGTCGCCGCCGATGTGGGCGAATTTGATGACCTTGGTAAGTCGGCTCTTGCTGCGCTCGTCGAGCGCGCGGCTGACGTTCAGTTCTTCCTCGCCGAACGCGAACTCGCCGCCGTTCTCGGCCGATTCAGACCAGCGTGCATGCCGATTGGCCCATGTCGTCCAGCGCAGGTGGCGGGCGACGTCGCCTTTGTGCAGCGTCTCTTTGTCGCTGACGATGAGCAGCCAAAGCGCCCGCGTTGGGTCGCTCGTGGGTTCGCCGGGGGCGCTTGCCTGCGGCGCGATGACCGCCGGAAATCCGACTGCGGGCCAGAGGATGCGCGCTTTCACATAGTTGGACGAATCAACCACGTTTCCCGTGTGTCGCGCGGCGCCGCCGGAGCGTGTCCCCGTCTGTGCGCCTCCACCATCCGGCGGTGTGCCACCCGATCCGCCGCGCATCGTCATTGTCGGACGCCGCGTCGCGTCAATTTCCGACGCCGAACCGCCCTCGATCTTGCGCGCGGCCTTGTCGGCGGCGGCGTGCGGATCGAAGCCCGGCGAGCGCGGCGCGCTCGGTTGGTTTTCGCTATCTGGCACTCTCATGCTCCTCGAATCTGCGTTAAATCAGCTTGGACTTAGCAGCCGTAGTCAGCTTGCAACTGACGCCGCGTTGCCTCGTCCGGCCTTCCCGTACCGTCAAGGTTCCGGCTGCGCTGGTAATCGCGCATCGCCGACTCACTGCGCGGTCCCCAGATGCCGTCGATCGGCCCGCAATCGAATCCGAGATTGTTCAAGCGGCCCTGCACACCGCTGATTGATTCAATCGGATCAATCGCACCCAGCGCGAACTCGTAGCGATCGACGTCCGGCTCGCTGCCCACGACCAGTACCGCGCGCTTTGCATTTGGCGCGATCGGTTGCGAGAGATTGCCGTTCGCGTCGGTCACGCCGGTCGTCTCGCGGCCGTCGATTGTCAGCGTGTAGGGCAAATTGCCGCGCGGCTCGCCGTCGCGTAGCACCCGCACGCGGAACATCTCCGGCAAGCCGCGCCGTCGAAAACGGTGGCGCTGCTCGGTCGGTCGCGACTCCCATTTCTCGCGCAATGCCGGCACATGCACACGATCGCCGGGCAGCAGCACATTGGGGTCAACCCGCGCCGCGCGCAGGTCCGCGTTGGCCGGGTCGTTCCAGAGCGTCTCCCAGAAGTGGCCACTGTACCCGGCGATGCTGGATATGCACTCGCCTTGCCGCACGACGTACGCGCCGCTCCCGACGGGTAACGCTGATGCGGGCTGTACGGCATCGTCGGGCGCGGCTGGGGACAGCGGGTCGGTGCCTTCTTTTGTTCGCGCACTGTCGAGGCGCTGGGCAAACGAATCAAACGGCGACGGCCCGTCGGTGGGCACAGGGTCATCAGGTGCGGGCGCTGGCGTTGGCGCGCGCGATACCGTCTTGAGCACCTTGCCGAGGCGACCGGTGAACGAATCGAACGCCGAGTTCGTGCTGTCCGGAGCGTCGCTCATGCGATTGCCTCCCACGCCGCCGCATCCAGCCGCGGAAACGTGACCTGGCAGAGACCGGGATCGACGACGGCGACATGTGCCCGGCCGAATTTGTCGAGCGTGCCGCCGATTTTCTTGCCGTCCGGGAGAATGATCGCGTAGACCTCGTTCGGCACCGGGCGGCCCGCTTCATCGACCAATTCGATGTCGATCCAAGATGTCGCCTCCTTGATCTCAACTGCCTCGCTCGCGTCGGCGTGGACGACCGACTTTGAGTAGCGCACGTTGTGGCCAAATTCGGTTGTAGACGCGTGATGCGGCGTCTTGAAACTCAGGTTTTCCGGAATCTCGGGGACCATGCTGCCGTTGGCGGCACCGCCGCTGTTGATGTTTACGGCCTTGCCGACGATCGTGATGCCGTTCTCATCGAGCTTGATGAAGTTTCCCGAGCACTCGAGCGTGATCGCGACGCCCGCAGTGAGCGTCAGCTTCTCGATGCTGTGCGAGACGCATTCGCCCAACGTGTACTGATAGCTGTTGCCTCCGGTCATGGTCCACGCGTCGTTGCTCAGCAACTCCACTTTCGAGCCGAGCACTTCCTCGATCAGATCGAGGCCGACGCTTTGGTATTTGCTCTTGCTGACCTTCTCAAATGCATCGCCCGCCACGGTCTGATGCGCGTTTCCGCAGACGCTCTCGTAGCGGCTGCCACGCGAACGCATGTGCAGCGAGTTCTGCGCGAACAGCAGCAACTGCTCGCCGCCCTTCTTATCCTCGAAGCGAATCTCGTTGCCGCCCTTCGCTCCCGGGCTGCTGCATGTGCGGATGCTGCTTACCGTACGATGGTCGGGCAGTTTGTACGCCGGCATGTGGTCTTTGTTGTACACGCGCCCGGTGATGATCGGCTGATCCGGGTTGCCCTCCAGAAAATCGACAATCACTTCTTGCCCGACACGCGGCAGAAACAGCATGCCGTACTGCCCGCCAGCCATGCCGTGACTGACGCGAATCCAGCATGAGGCCCCGGCGTCGTGCTGCGCTTCCTGGTCCCAGTGAAAACGCACCTCTACGCGACCGTATTCGTCGGTGTAGATTTCCTCGCCCGGCGGGCCGACCACGATCGCGGTCTGGCTGCCCAACACTGCGGGAACTGGCGTCACTCGCGGCGGGCGAAATTGCACATCGGCGGGGATCGCGCGGACGATGGATTCGTAGCGACTGCCCGCGCCGCCGGCGGCATCTGCGTCCGCGCTTCCGGACTGCGTCGCGCGATGCGTGACGCGCGTGATCAGGTATTCGATGTTGAGTTGTTCGTCGGGATGATCGGTGAGCTTGAATCTGCCTCCCGGCCAGAAGTCTCGCACAGTCGAAGAGAATTTGAACGTCGCCGCGTCGTGCTGCTCTTCTTCCAGGCGCGTCTGGACCACGCGCCGACCACGCTTGGTCTCGGTGTACCCGCCCGGATAGTCGCTGCGCAACAGTCCCGTGAATTGCTCGGCCGATTTGTCGAGTTGCAGCTCGCGACCGGGGTTCTTGAAGTCAAAGTCGTCGAGCGAAACGGCCCCGATCTTCACCTGCCCCGAGCGGCGGGCGGCGAAGACGAATTCCTGATCGGCGAGCAGGTTGGCGGCCTCGCGAAACGGCACGACGAACCCATCGACGCTGAACGGAGAGTGTGCGTCCTTCGAATCGACGAGCACCACGCGGCACAGATCGGCGGTGTGCTCGAAGTAGTAATAGATTCCCTCGTCCTCGAGCAACCGAGAGATGAATGCCCAGTCAGACTCGCGATACTGGACCGTGAACTCGCGATAGTCGTGCGTTGGAACAGTCGCATTGTGCAGAATTTTCGCCGGGAGAGCCGCGTCGGCGAACACCTTCGCCACGATGCCGGCCAGATCGTTCGTCGCCAGCCGCGTCTTGTTGAACACGCGCGATTGGATGTTCCGTGTGAGCAGCCATTGCAGTGGAACCAGGTGCGCCAGATAGTGGGTCAGATTGTTGCCCTGACCGATGCGCTCGAATCGGCGAATGATCCCGTTGATGACTCGCGTGCCGCGCTGCCCGTCGATCTCGAGCGTGGCGGGCTTGCCTAGTATGCCGCGCGCGGTCAGCGAGGAATTCTCAGAAGTCAGTCCGATTCGAAAACGGAAGAGTGAACTTAGCCCTTCGACGCCCTCGAAATCGGTGACGCGAATCTCCGCCGCGGCGTGATCGTCGATGCGCAAGCGAAAGTCGGCGGCATTGGCAGGATTTCGAGGTGCGTCGCTCATGCGATCCCATTCCTTCCAAACTGCAATCGCCACTCTCGGGCATGTCCGGATGCCTGCATGCGGTCGGCCGCTGCTGCCGGGCTCCCGTCGGCACCTGCCGGGCTGCGGTTCGGGGTAGACAGAACTGAAAAATCGGCCCGAACGAAGCAGCGACATGGTGAATGGCGACTCGAACATGCGATGATACACGCCCGGCGGGCGGAATTTGCGATCCGTGCACAGCCGATAAGCGGTTTGGGGAAGACAACGAGAAATCGCAGGGTGGCCGTTCGAGGCCGCAGACCGGGCCCGACGCGCGCGCTAGGATTTCTCGCAGTTGCGCGAGAAGTCCTCGCCCGAGCTTCGGTTCGGGAGGGGATGATCGGTAATCGTCGTTGACGCGCGAAACCGCGCGTTCGAACGACTTGTCGAATTGGCAGCGTGAAAAAAGCGACATCGAGATAGCCGGCGGCTCGTTTTGTCCTTCAGAGTCTCCAGCCCAACCGCTCGAAACGCCGGCGTTACCGCCGCGAATCGTCCTCGTGTGAGGTTGGCCGCCTGTTCAGAGAATCGGGCGATTCGACGTATCGGCACCATTGGTTCGCCGATCCCGCTTTGCCGCTGGCGCTTGCCTCGGCTGTGCGGTATTCCGATCGAATCGCCGACGTCCATTGCTCGAAAGCAACCGGCGTCGTCCTCTCGTCAGGCCTGGCGTCCTCTTTCGAGTTTTGCCCGGCTGAGCTTGGCCGATGCGCCGCGGCGCACCGACAACTCTCCTGGACTTTGCGTCTCTACAGCACATCAGGGCGGCGAGAGCCACTCATCGGCGACGTTCCACCGTCGCCTACGTTGCGCCTTCAGGGTTTGGTTACCCTCTTGACGCCTTGCTCCCTCGCACGCCCGCGCCGGACCTGTTTCAGACCGGCAGCGCTCATGAGATTCGCCGCGAAGCACTAGCCGATCGCGATTGCACGAGCGTTTCCGCTCGCCGTGGCCCGCTTGTCGTTTCGAGTCGCCCGTTCCACGCGACCACAGGGATCGCGCCGCGTCGAGCGCCTGCGACTTCCGGACCCACTCACCGCGACCCGCCGCTGCGTCCCGTTCGCAGGTGATTAGCCCACGACCGACGCAGCCGCTCCGCGCATTTGCCCCTTCAGGGAAATCCTGGAATGTGCCTCGCGTGCGACCGTACGCACGCTCCTTCCACACGCTTTGGCAATTCGGCGATTGACCGCAGCCACGCGTCTCGAAGTTTCGCTCGACACACACCTCGCCGCATTCGCCCAACGATTGCTCGCGGGCGCACCCGGCATCCCTCATGGGGTTTCCGCACCGATACCGACCGCAACACTCGCTCACGCGCCGACGCTGGCTATGTGTTCACCGCAAAGAGTGCCGTGCGTTGCCGCCGACAAACCTCC
>JBJXFK010000203.1:0-3737 GCA_046155505.1 Phycisphaerae bacterium | reverse complement strand
TCGGGCTGCGCAGCCGCAGGTTGTCCACATAGATCGTGCCCGCGCTGCCGCCCAGATTCTCAAACACGAACGCGGCGATGTAATTCAGGTCGCTTTGCGATCGATCGGACACATTCATCGCAACGGTTCGCCACTGCCCCGTTTGCGTCGGCACACTAACCGCCGGCTCCCACGCATCGGGCGGCTGCCAATTGGGGCTAAAGACGCCGACGACGGTCGGTCGCGACGCGTTGTTCGTGAAATACACGTCGGCGAGCAGTTCGACATTGCCGCCCAGGTCGTAGGTGCTGGATGTCCAATCGTGTCGATACTCGATCTTGCGATCAGGCTCGTTCGTGTACTGGAGTCGCAGGACGTGCGTGCCGTCGGTCGCCGCGGGCGCGCCGCTGACGCCGCCCTGCACGCGCGTAATCGTGAGCGTGGCATCCGCCCCGCCGCGGGTGAGGGTCAGGCCGACCTCGCTGGGTTCATAGCTGGCGACGGGCGTGAACGTGTCGGCGAAAACGGAAGAGGTACTCAACACAGAGGCACAGAGGGCACAGAGAAGAAACATGCGAATACTTGAGTATGTTGATCGCAAGACATTTCCCCAAAAAAACGGCGCTCTACAGCGCCCACATCAACCCGTGTTTTCGTCTTCTCTGTGCTCTCTGTGCCTCTGTGTTTAGCCCATCTTCCCGCCCCGCGCGATGAGATCGCGATACCATAACCCGCTCTTCTTGATCGTACGCTTCATCGTGGCCCGGTCGCAGTGGATCAGCCCGAATCTTTTCGCAAATCCCGCCGACCACTCCAGGTTATCCATCAGCGACCAGCAGAAATATCCGGCCATCGGCACCCCCTCGCGGGCAGCCTGCTGCATGGCACCAATGTGCGTTCGCAAGTAGTCGACGCGATCGTCGTCAGCGACAAACCCGTTCGCGTCCGCTTTGTCCGGCATCGCCGCCCCGTTTTCGGTGATGTAGATCGGCAGGCCCGGATAACGCCTCGCCAGCCAGTGCAGCAGCAGCCGAAAGCCCTCGGGCACGATCGGCCAGTCCATCTCGGTCCGCGGATACCCCGGGCACAACACGCGATCGATTTCAAACGGCCCATTTCCCGGCGAATGCGCGACCTGATCGCTCGTGTAGTAGTTGAGCGCCAGATAGTCCATCGACCCCTTCAGCAGCCGCTGCTCTTCACCCGTGAATTGCGGCAACATGTCGCCCAGCCGCTCGCGCATGACCGCCGGGTAGTCGCCAAAATACGGCGGATCGGTAAACCAGCCTCCGAACGCCTGAACGGCACGTTCAGCCGCTGTCCGGTCCGCCTCGCTGTCGGTTTTCGGGAACGAATAGGACGTGTTGAGCGCGAAGCTGATTTTGCCGTTGCCGCGCTTACCCGCGCGATATCGCGCAACCGCGTGGGCATGCGCCCGCATCAGATTGTGACCGGCGAGGTAGCCGATCCTCGGATCCTTCACGCCCGGCGGATGCACGCCTGCGAAATACCCCGCATCGACCACGACCCACGGCTCGTTCAGGGTCATCCAATTTTTCACGCGGTCGCCGAGTCGGCTGAAAAGCAGATCGGCATAGTCGGCGAAAACGTGGGCGATTTCGGGGTTCGCCCAGCCGCCCATCTCGAATTGCAGCGCAGCGGGCAGGTCCCAGTGGTAGCACGTCACAAACGGCGTAATCCCTGCATCGAGTAACCCATCGATCAGGTGGTCGTAAAACGCCAGGCCTTTTTCGTTCACCGCCCCCCGCCCGCCGGGCATGACGCGCGGCCAGCTTATGCTCAGCCGATACGCCTGTAAGCCAAGCTCCTGCATGAGCTTGAGGTCGTCTCGCCAGCGGTGATAGTGGTCGCACGCGACCTCCCCCGTGTCGCCGGCGACAGTTCGGCCGGGGATGCGGCAAAACACATCCCAAATGCTGTGGCCTTTGCCGTATTGATACGCAGCGCCTTCGATCTGGTACGCAGCCGTCGCAGCTCCCCAAATAAACCCGGCATCAGGTCGACTCATTCGCACTCCTCGCGAGCGAGTAGCGTAACAATTCTTGAAACCGCTTGCAAAGCGAATCTTGACGGTTTATAGTTGTGATAGACGCGTTGCGCGTCGTAAGACTTGGGCGAGTCGCCGACTAAGATTCAGATAGCCGAGCACGCTTTCGACAACATATCGGTTTGTTGCTGTACACGGTCGAAAGCGCTTTCATCTGGCACGCGTCGTGATGGAAGTGTGTTCGGCAACGATCATAGGCTCGGGCGGTCGCGTCATGCGTTCGGTCGCGCATCGCCATCCGACGCCATCGAAGGGAGGCGCGGTCATGATTTGGACTCAACAACAAATTCATCAACCGCAGGCCTGTCAAGGACGGACAACAGCCATGAAAAGCACCGCTCGTTTCCACGCCCGCCCGTTCGCTGCTTTCACTCTCATCGAACTTCTGGTTGTCGTCGCGATTATCGCGCTGCTGATCAGCATTTTGCTGCCGGCACTGAGTCGCGCACGCGATCAGGCCAAGACGGCGGTGTGCGGCAGCAATCAACGGCAGTTGATGCTGGCGAATACGTACTACTACCAGGAGAACAAGAATCGAATGCCCGTGATCGGCGGGTCGAATAACCCGGCCGGCGAGTTTGGTCGAAACGGCCCCTACAACCAGTGGTTCCAGATCATTTACTTGTACCCCCACATGAAAGACCTGAAGTTGTTCCGCTGTCCCGGAGCGTCGGGCGACAACTCGGTCAAGGCACTTTATGGGGTGAACGATCCCGGAACGCCGATCAACCCGAACGACTTCAACGGCAGCACGTCGCTCTATTTCGTCCGCAAGAGTTCGTCGTTCTATGCGGAAACCGCGTACAGGCATCAGTGGTGGCCCGAGCAGGATCCGGTGGCGCTTGACACCGCTGAGGAGTTTCCGGAGCTTTACACCGAGTATTGGTACAACGACTACGGTTCGGTCGACTTTTCAGGCGCGGGCGGAAACGCGATTCGCGATTCCGCCGGGCAGCCCATCGCTCAGATCAACGGCGGAAACGTCGAGAAGTTCGTTTCACCTTCCAAGGTCGTCCCGATGACCGACTACGGCTGGTGGCAGAAGCCCGAAGAGATGCGCCACCAACTCGGATTGAATCTCGCGTTTCTCGACGGGCATGTGCAGCGTTTGCCCAAGGCGAAGTTCTACGATCTCGATGGGCGAGGTTCGCCCAACTACGCCGCTGCCCAAGATTGGGACGGATATGGGACCCGGCCGTTCTATTGCTGGGGAACAACGAAAAACGGCGGTGATTTTCTCCGCTAAGTCGTAGTAGCGGGCCTAGAATAAGTCGCTCAGGTCTATCTATTTGGGGATTGAAAGCCATGAATTATCGGACTACATTTGTCGCCGCTGCTGGCGTCGCGCTCGCGACATCGGCATTCGGCTCAAAGGCATTCCTGAAAAGCGGTAGCTTCGAAGTGCTCGGCGAAGGCACTACGCCCGCGGACTGGCTCGCGTTTGGTGGCGTTCAAGACAGCGCCTTCGCGTTCCACGGCCAATTCAGCGCGCTGGCCACCGTCCGCACCAACGCATTTGTCGGTCTGTATCAGGACACGGTCGACGCGTTCGAAGGCACCCGGGTCAAGATGCGGGCGCTCGCCTACCACCCGTCCGCCGCACCGATCACTGGCAACATCGTCGCCGGCATCAAGCTGGAGTTCCGCCAGCCCGGCGGCGGCGCTGGTCCGGCTCCCGTCGAAAACCTCG
>JBJXFK010000200.1:0-36803 GCA_046155505.1 Phycisphaerae bacterium | reverse complement strand
TTGGTCTTGTCCGCGACGCCGACGGGCGGCGACAGTTCCGCTTTCAGCGACCAGAGCAGATTCGCCGCGGTGCGCGAAATCGCGCTCGGCTTTACTTCATACGTGATGCCGCGAATGGCTTTCATCGCGTCGGCGTAGCGAAACGTGAAGAACGACAGACTCGCTTCGTCGAACGCGCGGTTGATTCGCTCGACCGTGGCGGCGCGCGGCGGGGCGTCGCGCAGGGACTCTTCCAGTTCCAGATACGCCGCCGCCAGATCGGCCCGCGTCGCCGGCACGGTCTGAAACAGGTAGCAGCCGGCGAGCAGCGCGTGCAGTGCGATCAGCGTCATCGTCATCGCTCCGAACTTGGTCATGAATCGATCCACGATGAGTCCTCACTTTGCGACGCGATCGTCACGCCTTGCCGCGCAGAAGCATCAGCGCTTCGTGCCGCGCCGTTGCGTCGTCGATGAACACGCCGCGCGCCGCTTGCGTGACCATCGTGCTCGACGACTTTTTCACGCCGCGGATTTTCATGCAGAAATGCTCGGACTCGACTACCACGATAACGCCGCGCGCGTCGAGATGGACCGCGATGGCGTCGGCGATTTGCGTCGTGAGCCGCTCCTGCACCTGCGGGCGGCGGGCGAAGGTATCGACGGTGCGAGCCAGTTTGGACAGGCCGACGACGCGATTGCTGGGCAGGTAGGCGATGTGCACCCTGCCGACGAACGGCAGCAGATGGTGCTCGCACATCGAGGTGAAGTCGATGTCGCGTAGGGCGACGATCTCGTCGTAAGGCTCGTCGAAGGTGCGCGCCAGGTGTTCGGCGGGGTCGCTTCGCAGGCCAGCGAAAATCTCGCGATACATCCGGGCCACGCGCCGCGGCGTGTCGCGCAGACCTTCGCGATTGGGATCTTCGCCGATGGCCAGAAGCAGTTCGCGCACGGCGGCTTCGGCACGCGGCAGATCGACGTCAGACGAGCGCTGGCGCTGGTCGGCATTAGTCAGGGCGGGAAAGTCGGAAAGTGTCGCAATCACGAGGTGCTCGCTTTTGTGGACAAATCGTTCAAATCGGTCACACGGGAGTGTAGCGTGGTTTGGTCTCTGGATAATCATGCATCGCATGTACAACAGATACCGACTCGCAGAATCAAGAATCATGCTATGAAAACACTCGGATGAGCGATAGGATGCATAAGTCATCGAACGGGTCGCAGCCGAGTTTGGCTCTCGGCGAATGAGCGATTCGATCAATCCGCTTACCGACCGAGGAAGTCGATCGAGTGACGCAGCTTACGCCCAAACAGGTCGCACGAGCCATCGGCGTCAGCGACGCTTCGCTGAAACGCTGGTGCGACAAGGGCATTATTGCGTCGGTTCGCACCGTCGGCGGGCATCGCCGCATACCGCTGCCAGCGGTGATTCGATTTCTGCGTGACACGGGGCGCGAGCTGGTTCGGCCAGAGGTGCTCGGCCTGCCGCCGACGACCGGGCAGGGCAAGACGGTCATCAATCGCGCGTTTGCTCTGGTCGCGCAGGCGCTCATCGATGGTGACGAGCAATCCGTGCAGCGACTGGTGTTCGACCTGCTGCTCGCCGGTCATTCGATTCGCGACATCTGCGACAAGGTGATCACGCCCGCATTCCGCGAGATCGGTTCGCGCTGGCAGCATGGCGATGTTGAGGTCTATCAGGAACGTCGCGGTGTCGAGATTTGTCTGCGCACGCTGAGCCGCGTACGCGACACGTTTCCCGAGCCGCCGGCGGATGCGCCGCTGGCGATCGGGGCGACGCCGGAGACCGATCCGTATACGCTCGCGACGCTGATGATTTCGCTGGCGCTTCAGGAGCGCGGCTGGCGGGCGGAGAATCTGGGCAACAACGTTCCGATCGCGTCGCTGATGAAGGCGGTGCAGGATTTGAAACCGCGAATGCTGTGGCTGAGCATTTCGTGGCTGAAGGACGCGGCGACGTTTGCCGTGCAGTGCAATCAACTGTTTGAGTGCTGCCAGAAGGCGGGCGTGGCGATGGCGGTCGGCGGGCACGGGTTGACGGCTGACCTGCGGGCGCAGATTCGGTATTCGTCGTTCTGCGACACGCTCGGGCATCTGGCCGATTTCGCCGACACGGTCGTCATGCCGCGGCCGGTGGCGAAGGGCGATGCGGCGGCTGCTACGGAAGAAGAATCGAGCGAGCCGCGACGGGATGAGCAGGCGTAGTTGCAACGAACATGCGGCACGCCTTCAACAAGACCCACAATTCGCCGATCGCGGAATTCGCTCCTTGATTTACAAATCGGAGCGTGCTGCGTAAATTGATCTCAGTTCTGCACAACCACCCCATCGGGCAAGGAGGCCCCATGAACACACTGTCACTGGCGCTGATTTCGTGTCTACTCGTTCAAGCTTCGCCACACGCACCGCAGACGGCGACGTCGCAACCCGCTGCAAAGTCGTCGCCGATGGAGTCGACGATCGATCTGAAAGAGCACTTTGGCGAGTTCGACGGCTGCTTTGTGATGATTGACTCGGCGAGCGGTGCGACGCGGCGATACAACGCGAAGCGCTGCACCGAAAGATTCTCGCCGTGTTCCACGTTCAAGGTACCGCACGCGCTCATTGCGCTGGAGCTGGGCGTGCTGACCGGCGCGGATCATGTGTTGAAATGGGACAAGGTTGAGCATTGGAACAAGCCATGCAATGCCGACCTCGACCTGCGCGAGGCGATGCGGGCGTCGTGCCTGTGGTATTTTCAGCGCGTCGCGCCGCAGATTGGGCGCGAGCACATGAGAGACTGGCTCGACAAGCTCGATTACGGCAACGCCGATTGCAGCGGCGAGTTCACCGAGTTCTGGATCAACGGCACGATTCAGATTTCGGCTGAGGAGCAGGCCGCGTTCATGAATCGACTGCGCGCGGGCGATCTGCCGTTCTCACGCAAGTCGATGGAAACGGTGCGCGAGATGATTCAGGCGCGAAAGACCGACGATGTCGTGATTTATGGCAAGACCGGCACGCGCGGCGACGCGAACGGCAACTTCGATCTCGGCTGGTTCGTCGGCTGGGTCGAGACCAAGCAGCGCACCTTCGCGTTTGCGACCAACATCGAGGCCGCGAAGGGCGCGATGGGGCCGAAGGCGCGCGAGATCACGTTCGCGATTGTCGATGCGATTCTGGCGGAAAAATAGTCGACGGCTCGGGCACTCCGCGTGTGGCATGCCTATGCGGTACTCTGCGTAGGCATGCCTGCTGCGGCAACACATGTTCAGGCTGAGTACGGCTAGAGCATGCCACTCACCCGCGATTTACTCGACGCTCAGCCCCAACAGATATTGCTCCAGCGCCACGCGCTTCTTTTCGACATCATCGCGACCGGCCGCGATGCTCTTGCGCAGCGATTCGATCTGCGTCTCGATGTCGTCGAACTTGGTCTGCTGCCGCTTGTGCGCGTCGGAGCCGGCGGCGAGCGTTTTTAGATTTTCGCGCACGCGGGCCTGTTCGCCGACGGCTTCGTTGACCGACTTCTCGAGCTGCTGCAGGCTGCGTTGCGATGCGTCGAAATCGACTCGCATGGCGATGATCTTCTCGAGTGCGTCGGTGACAGCTTTCGAGATCGCCTTGCTGCGCACATAGAACGCGATCTGGTCGTTGCTGAGCTGCGCGATCGTGACCGACTGATCGGTCAGTTGTTCGAGCTTCACGGCGTAAGGCGTCGTCTCCATCGGATTGGCAGTCACCTTGAAGCGCGAGAGCTGAGCCGTGCGCTCGTCGGGCTGTGCCGGCTGCACGAGCTTCCACTCGTCGCCATAGGCCTGCTCGATGATCAGTGTGCGCGGCTTTTGCTCTTTGTTCTTGATCTGGTAGACGCGGTCGTCGACGTACTTGTGGCGATGGATGAGCACGCCCTTGGCGATCTTCAGGCTGACGATCTCGCCGCTGCTCGCCTGCTGCTGCTGCGTGACTTCGACGCCGAGGTCGAGGGCATAGCCGACGAGCCGCTTCTCGTCGGGCTTCAGGTTGGGTAGTTTGGCATCGCCGGCGTAGACGCCGCCGTCGAAAACGGTGACCGGGCCTTGCATTAGATTCAGCCCGCTGGTGTTTTTCAGTTGCAAGCCGTTGAGCGGATGTTTCGGATGCGTGGCGGGGTTGTAGATGCTGACTTTTTCGCCCTCGATCGGCTGATTGACGATCGGCAGCATGGCCGAGTGTTGGCGACCGATTGAGACGGGCACGTTGATGACATATTGGAAGAGTTCGCCCGCGGCTTCGGCATTGGCGACTGATTCGACGCCGGCACCGGGTTCGGCGGCGACGGCTTTCATGGCGAACTCGCGCCGACCATCGGTACCGCCAAACACTTTGTTCTCCGCCATTTCGAGGTCGGCGTCCTCGCGCGCGCCGCCCCTACCTCCCCTCGCCAATCCACGCCCCGCCATTGCCGCGGTTGCCGGTGCCGCTGGCACGGCCATTCGATCGGCGATCGCGCCGTCATACTCCGGCGGACGCAGCGACGCATAAAGTTCGAGTTCCTCGCGCGGGCGCGGAATGTAGAGCGGCGTGTACAGGTCCATCGTGAAGGAAATCGGCCGACCCGAGACGAGCGAGAGTTGCACGTCTTTCCAGTCTTCCTCGGTCGCGTTCTCGACCGTGGCCCAGCCTTGTAGGAATGGCTTGCCCTCTGGGCTCATGACTAGGCGATAGCTGGTCTTCCAGATCGGGGCTTCGAGCAGATAGGCGACGCGCACCTTGCGCTTGCCCTGCCCGTCGAAACGCAGTGCGACGGTCTTCTTGCCTGCGTCGCGGCTGCCGGCGAGAGTCGCGAGTGCCTTGCGGAGCTCGCCGTCGATTTTTTCGTTGGTGAGCTTGAGGCCTTCGACATCGGCGAGTTTCATTTGCACGACGCCGCCGTCGGTGAGCAGATTGAGTACGTCTTGCGTGATTTCGGAATCGCCGACGATCGTCTCGACTTTTTCGACGCCAAGGATGGTGCCGGTAGCGGTGCGTTTGCCGGTGATGCTGACCGGCTCGCCGCGAAGTTGGTCGAGCAGTTGGGCGAGGGTGGGCTTGCCGGTGATATCGACGCCGAAGCTGCGGAGGGTTTTTTCGACCGGGTCGCGCGAGGAGTAGCCAACAACGCCGACGCGTCCGCCGCCGAGGTCTTGGACCATGAGCGACTTGATGATGTCGTTGATCTGGTCGGTGCGGAAGGTAAGTTCGGCGGTGGCGTTGTCGGCGACCTCGGCGTCGCATTCGAAATAGCTGACGCCGCTGGAAAAGACGGCGACGCGCGAGACGCGCAGGTCGGCGTTTTCGGCGCTGGCGAACAGGCCCGCGGCGGCAAGCCACGCGGCAGCGGCGATTTTCAGATTGCGATTGCAGGTTCGATTACGCATGTGGAACTCCAGTCACGGCCCGGCGACCGGCGTGGTCGCGCGGGCGTAGCGGCATTTATACCCGCACGGTTGGACGCGGGCAGCGTGTCGGGGGTTCCCGAGCGATTGAAGATGAAAATCGTAGCGTTTTCGGGGTGCCGTCGCCTTGCAATAGGTCACAATCGCGCCTGAGGAGTTGGATACACGCTGGAATTTTCGGGGGCGTCCGGCGAACATGTTTCCATCGCCAAGCAACCGACCATCCTCGGCATCCTCTCCGATTCGCACGGGCGCGGCGAGCGCACAACGCGGGCGATCGAGATGCTGCGCACGCTCGGTGCGACACAGTTCGCCTATTGCGGCGACGTGTGCGGCGAGAGCGTGCTCGATGCGCTCGCCGGGCAACCCGTGACGATGGTGTGGGGCAACAACGATATCGGCGAACGGTCGCTCTATGACTATGCCCGCGTCGTCGGTTTGGCGACGCCGTCGGTTGCGCCGGCGATGCTGGAACTCGGCGGTCGAAAACTGGCGATCTTTCACGGGCATGAAGAGGCGTTCGCCAAGGTGTATCGGGCGGCGACGCGCGACGATATCGCGCTCATCGATCGGTTGATTGGCGGCGCGCGAATCGTGCTGTATGGCCACACGCATCTGGCCGCGGATGATCAGATCGGTCCGCTACGGTTCATCAACCCGGGGGCGCTGCAGCGGGCGAGCGTGTATACGGTGGCGACGCTGGAGATGGGGACGCAGTTGGTGCGGTTTTGGGTGGTCGATGATTATGCCAGGCCAGGCGGCGCGCCGAGTGAGTTTGTCGTCCGGACGCGCGGATAGTGAAATGGTGGGCGGTGCCCAGCCTACGCGCGGAGCGCGCCTTGCTTGACGCGGTACGCGGCGCGGACGATGTCCTCGGGTTGGGTGAGCGCCGAATCCGCTTCGACGGCGAGAGCGACCAGACGTTCGGCGTCGTTACGCCGATCGCCCCATTGCACCAGGATGTCGATCGCCACGCGCTGGATGTCGCTGATCGCGCGCTGCGGCGTTGTCGCGCTCGGGGCCGCGGCTCGGAATCGATCGAGTTTGCCGCGCAACGTCGCGACAATCTCCGCGGCGAGCTTTTTGCCGATCTCCGGCAATTGCGTCAGGCTGCGCTGATCGTCCTGCTCGATCGCCGCGGCGATTTGATGGGCGGGGGCGGCCATCGCTCGCAAGGCCTTGCGCATGCCGACGCCGCGAACGGTGATGAACTCCTGAAAGAACGCACGATCGTCGGCGGTGAGAAAGCCGAGCAAGCGCGGCGTCAGGTGGCTTTGGGCCGGGTTGCCTTCCATGTATTGATGCGTGAAGAGCGTCACGTCGCTGCCGACGCGCTGTAGCAGATCGGCGTGTGCCGACGCGGGCACGAGCACTTCGTACGCGAGCGGCCCCGTGTCGATCACGGCGCTGCCCTCGTCGGCGACGGCGAGAAGGCCGGAAATGCGAACGATCATTGTCGGGCCCCTCGCGCGGCGGCGGACGCGGTCGTGCCCTCCGCCGAGAGCATGCGCAGGCCGCACAGCCCGATGGCGATCGCGTCGGCCACGTCGTGCGGCTGCGGCGGGGCGGGCAGGCCGAGCGTAAAGGCGACAGCGCGCTGCATCTGCGGCTTGGTGGCGTGGCCGCCGCCGGTGAGGAATTTCTTGACGTGCGTCGAGGCGATGCTGAGCACGCGAATGTGCCGACGGGCGGCGAGAGCGAGGATGACGCCCCGCGCGTGGCCCATGAGAATGGCCGTGCGCGGGTGTTTGTAGTGGGCGTAAAGCTGTTCGCAGGCCAGCACTTGCGGCGTGTGGCGGTCGAGCAGCTCGACCAGCGAGTGCTCGAGCTCGGCGAGGCGGCTTTCGAGCGACGCCTTGGGGTCGAGCTTCACGAGGCCGGCCTCGACCAGTCGTCCGTCCGGGCGGCCGGCGACGGATTCCCGCACGATCGCGTAGCCCGTGCGTCGCAAGCCGGGGTCGATGCCGATGAGCGTGATCGGCGTAGTCGGCGTGGTGGCGGCGGGTTTGGTGGGTGCGAGGGCCAGCATGGGGGCATCATGGCGGTTTTTCGCGGACTCGCAACTGACCGTCGGTCGCAATCGCCGAGCACGGCATGGCCGGTCGATGAACAGAAAGTTGCGCGAATACCGGGTTGCGACCGGCGAAGTCCGGATCGACGAGTTGTGCGGTTTGACCTCGGTAACCGAAAATGGTGAGGTGCATCCGTCTTTCCCAGCGTCGTATAATGGTTGGGCCCCAGGGGGTGGACGACGGGAGAGGCTGCGCTCGCGCATTGCCGACTCGCCCCGCCGCCCCGGCTAGCCCGCGAAAGGAACTGGAAGCATGCGTCTATCCCGACGACCGATGTGGCTGCTGACGCTGGTTTGCCTGGCGACGGTTTCGGCCGCTGCCGACGTGACCCTGTCCGCGGCGTACGACGCGATTTTGCGCGGCGACTATGAGCGTGGGCAAACCGTGCTGAAGCAACTGCGCGATTCCGGTGCGCCGGCCGAGCAGGTTTGCGGCGTCGAGAACTGGTTGGCGAAGCATCGCGAGTTGGTCGGGCAGCGCGACCAACTGCGGCGCGAGACGTTCGAGTGGAACGCATGCAACGCACAGAAAATTTTGGACGAAGTCGCGGCGATTGAGAGCAAGCAGGCCGAGGCCGATCTCGACGACGAAAAGCGCATGCAGCGCGTGATTCAGCGGACCTACGTGGCGCTGAGTTTCACGGCGCAGGCGGCGTCGTATGCAGCGAGTCCGACCGAATTCGTGCAAACCGAATGGGTGAAAGAGGTTCGTCGCCGGGCACTGGCGGCCGCCGATCACTTTGTGAAGGAAGAGCGCTGGTCGAAGGCGATGTCGTTCTTCATGGTGCTCGAGCGCGTGGACCAGCACGACGACGTTGCCCGCGAGGGACGCGAGAAGGCGACGCGCTATGTGCGACTGGAAGGCACGTATCGCGACGCGGACGAGATCAAGCGTCGCATGGAAGGCGTGACGCGCGAGACGTTGGATCGCGCGATCGACGAGGTGGCGGACAAATATTTCAAGGAGCCGAGCTTCCGCGAGATGGCGGTCGGTGCGATCGAGAATTTGGTCGCGCTCTGCCACACGACGAAGCTCTATGACCGGTCGAAGATTTTCGACGGGATCGCCAATCCGACCACGCGAGCATTTTTCATGAAGAAGCTCGAAGAGCAGCTTGCGAAGCTGCAAGAAGGCAAGAAGCCCGAGGGGACGCGCGATGAATTCGGCGCGTCGGCGCTGAAGGGCGTGTTCAAGACGGTGCGCGATCTGAATACGAATAGCGTCTCGCTGCCCGAGCAACTCTTGGTGATCGAATTCGCCGAGGGCGCGCTGGGCAAGCTGGATCAGTTCACGCAGATGGTCTGGCCGGCGGATGCGACCGAATTCGACAAGATGATGATGGGGAATTTCTGCGGCGTGGGCATTCAACTCGGCATCGACGAGATGACCGGGCGACTGAAGGTCGTCACGCCGCTGGAGAATTCGCCCGCGCTGGAGGCGGGGATTCAGCCGGACGATTTGATTGTTGATGTCGACGGCACGACGACGAAGGATTGGTCGACCGAGAAGGCGATTCGCAATATCACCGGCAAGGAAGGAACCAAGGTCACACTGACCATCTTCCGCCCCGCCGTCGCCAAAAAACTCGATGTTCTACTGACGCGCCGCCCGATCAACCTGACGACCGTTCGCGGCGTCAATCGGCTGGAGGGTGAACAGCTTCAGAAGTGGAACTACATGATCGATCAGACGGCGGGCATCGCCTATCTGAAGCTGACCGGCTTCAATCCAGACTCGCATGACGAGCTTGAAGCGGCGCTGAAGCAGGCCAAAACGCAGGGCATGCGCGGGTTGATTCTCGACCTGCGCTATAACCCCGGCGGGCTGCTCGACGTCGCGCGCGACATCGTCAGCACGTTCCTTGGCACTGGCGAGATCGTCTCGACTCGCGGTCGCAAGGAAAATTCCGAGAGCCTGGGCGTTACGCACAAGCCGGACTTTCCGGAATTGCCGCTGGTGGTGTTGATCAACGACGGCAGCGCGAGCGCGTCGGAGATCTTGTCGGGCGCGTTGCAGGATCATGCGCGGGCGGTCGTGCTGGGCGAGCGCAGCTTCGGCAAAGGCAGCGTACAGAAAGTGATTTCGCTTTCGCGGCAATTGCTGTTCGGCAACAACGACAAGCCGACGTCGCGGCTGAAGCTGACGACCTCGCTCTATTACCTGCCCGACGGCCGCTCGCCGCATAAGCTGCCGCACGCCGAGATCTGGGGCGTCGATCCGGATTACAAGATCGAGCTGACGCCGAAGGAAATTTCGAAGGTCATCGAGCGCGAGCGTCAGGCGTACATCATCCACAACGAAGTGAAGCATGACACGCCGGCGGACGAAGAGGCACGCAAGGCCGAGCTTGAGGCGTTGAAGGGCAACAGTCTCGATCCGGATGGCGACGAAGTGGCGGCGTCGGAAAAAGACAAGGACGGGTTTGATCTGCTTTCGGAAGAGGACATCAAATTGCTGCGTAGCGACCCGCACAAGGCGTCGGACGTGGATCCGCAAATCGAAACGGCACTGCTGCACCTGCGCGTGAAACTGGCCGGCGACCTACCCTGGCCGACCGCCCTCGCCCGCACGACCGTGAAGGATGACAAGCCCTAAGTCGCGGCGGGCACACTGCCGATAGCAGCTTTGTCGGAATTTTGGATTTTGGATTTTGGATTTTGGATTGGTCGTGCCTGCCGGACGATGGCGGGTGTCGGCAATCCAAAATCCAAAATCTAAAATCCAAAATCGTTTCAGGGCGGGCCGCTTGTCGCGGGTATCGGCGTCGGCTAAAACCCTCGATTCGCTATTGTTGGGCGCGGTCAATCGGGTCAGTCATCCGGAGCGTGTTTCATGAGCTTCGCCAAGCAACTAATGGACAAAATCCAGTCGCGCAAAGCCGTCGTGGGCATCATGGGCCTCGGCTATGTCGGGCTGCCGCTGGTGCGCGAGTTTTGCGCGTCGGGTTTCAAGGTCATCGGCTTTGACGTCGACACGCGCAAGGTCGACATGCTGAACGCCGGCAAGACGTATATCAAGCATCTGCCCGGCACGCATTTCAAGGGCCTGATCAAGCAGGGTCTGTTCGAGCCGACGACGGATATGAAGAAGCTCAACAAGCCGGACGCGATATTGATTTGCGTGCCGACGCCGCTGGCCAAGAACTGGGATCCGGACATGCGGTTCGTGGTCGGCACGACCGAGGCGATCAGCAAGACGCTGCGCAAGGGGCAGCTCGTCGTGCTCGAATCGACGACCTACCCGGGCACGACCAAGGAACTCTGCCAGCCGATTCTCGATCGCGGCGGCTTGAAGGTCGAGCAGGATTACTTCCTCGCGTTTTCGCCCGAGCGCGAGGATCCGGGTCGCAAGGACATCACCACCAAGCAGATTCCGAAGGTCGTCGGCGGCATCGGTCCGGAAAGCTCGAAGCTCGCGAACGCTCTCTATGGTCAGGTGCTCGATACGGTCGTCGCGGTGTCGAGTTGCGAGGTCGCCGAGAGCGCGAAGATTGTCGAAAACGTCTATCGCTGCATCAACATCGCGCTGGTCAACGAGCTGAAGGTGCTGTTCGACCGCATGGGCATCGACGTGTGGGAAGTGATCGAGGCGGCGAAGACCAAGCCGTTCGGCTTTTCGGCGTTCTATCCCGGCCCCGGCCTCGGTGGGCACTGCATTCCGATCGATCCGCTGTATCTGTCGTGGAAGGCGCGGCAGTACGGCAAGCCGACGCGGTTTATCGAGCTGGCGGCTGAGATCAATACGTTCATGCCGGAATATGTGGTGAGCAAGACGGCCGAGGCGATGAGCCAGCATCTGGGCAAGGCGCTCAAGGGTGCGAAGATTCTGGTGCTCGGCCTGGCGTACAAGAAGGACATCGACGACCTGCGCGAAAGCCCGTCGGTGATCCTGATCGAGATGTTGCAGAAGCACGGTGCGAAGCCGGCGTATCACGATCCGTTCATTCCGAGCGGCAAGGAAATGCGCGAGCACAACATCACGCACCTGCGCAGCGTGCCGCTGACGCCGGAGAACGTGAAGAAGTACGACTGCGTGCTGATCTCGACCGATCACAGCGACGTGGATTACGAGATGGTGTGCAAGAACGCGGCGCTGGTGATTGATACGCGAAATGCGACGAAGGGCATTAAGAAGTCGAAGGCGGTGATCGTCAAGGCCTGATCGTCGGCCAGAAGGACAGCACGATGTCGCAGCCGCACGGAGACCAAGTCCAGCCGCAGGCTGAAGCGCGGCTGGCGGACTCCATCGAATCCGTGGTACTCGGTTACCTGTCCTGTCCGCAAACGGCGGACGGGGGGTACGCCGGCGCGCTATTGGTGACGGATCACGGGACGCGACCACTTCACTTCGCGTATGTCGCGCCCGTGCGCCCAAGTACGATTCAGAAGATTCTGTATGGCAAGAAATTGAATGACACCATCAAGGTGTCAGTAATTGCGACGAAGCTACTTACTGACGGGCTGAGTGTCATTCCGAGCGTCTTGTTCGTCGACGCGCCCGATTTGCTCGACGCTCGTCGAGTCTCCAAATGCGCGGTCGCCAGATTGGCGAAGGGGGCGGAAGACGCGTCCTCGCTCTCGACACTTCACTATGATGTCGGAAGAAATGAGCAGGATACTCCGACCGTTGGGCGTATCGTTCAAGCGCTCGAAGCCTCCGTTGACCTGCTCGACCCATTTGCCCGCCTCAGAGAGGCCCTCAAAGAAGCGCTCAAGGGCGAAAAATTCTGATGGGTTGGTTTCGACCAAGTCTGGAATCCGTGCATGAATCCCTGCGCAACGGCGCGCGAGTCGATCACGCCTCGCAACAACTGCGACTGTCTTACTGCGAGTTCACGCGCGTACCGTCGGATTTGCTGAGGTTGCGCGCGGAGTTCCTCAACGGTGAATTTTCGACGTTGTCGGCTCCTGATCGGGCCGTAACGGTGGACCCGAGTTTCAGCACGAACCGGCGTACAGTTGAACAACCTGTCGCGTGCATGTCCGAACTTCCGCTCTTCAATCCGAATGAGATTGCCGCAGTTGTAGTCAGCTTGGCGATTGTCGCGAATCCCGTTACTCGCTACTCCTTTTTGACGAGCCGCGAGGAACGTGCTGGACTTTTTGCTGCGCCGTGCGCTACGCGAATCTCACCGTCCACCGCGCCCCGACCAGCCGTCGAGCGACCACCCGGCTTGAACGAGCTGTCGCTACAGGAGCAGCTTCGTTGGATACTCACTCCGCCAATCCAAGAGTTGCTTCGTGATCCGCGGCTCGCACTTCCAAAAGTGCCTTACGGGTATCAGCAGGCAGGAATCAAGTGGTTGATGGATCGCGAGAATGCGCTCCTTGCCGACGAAATGGGGCTCGGTAAGACAATGCAGGCGATTGTCGCGGCGAGGCTGCTTTGGCGAGAAGGCCGAATCAAGCGAATCCTTGTTGTGTGTCCAAAGTCGCTCATCCAAAACTGGCGCGAAGAAATCGAGTTGTGGTGGCCGTCCGCGATTGATAACACGATGGTGATCGAGGAGCGCGCCGAGTGGCATCTGAGCCGCGCTCCCGAGAACGTCACAATCCAGATCATCACTTACGACCGACTTGCGCGTCTCATGGACTGGCTGGAAACACAGGTGGTGTCGCACGACCTTGTCATTATCGACGAGGCGCAACGAATTAAGAACGCGGGTACGAGTACTGCGCGCGCGGTCAAAAAACTCAACGCCGCACGCCGTTGGGCGATCACGGGGACGCCGCTGGCCAATCACGTCAGTGACGTGGTTTCGATATTCGGCTTTGTCCGCCCCAAGTTGCTTCGTCGCGACGATGCCGAGCACGTCCGTTCAGCTATTCGCCCGTACATGCTTCGACGCCGCCGTGAAGAGGTCCTCCGGGATCTTCCGGAACTCGACGCGCAAGACGTTCGGCTTCAGTTGTCGGATCGACAGCGGCAAGCGTATGAGCGCGCTGAGAAGGAGGGCGTGGTCGCCCTCAATAACAAGGGGGACACGATCACAGTTCAACACGTGTTCGCACTCATTCAAAAGTTGATTCAACTGTGCAACTTTGATGCGGACAGCGGCGAGAGCGCAAAATTGTCGCAGTTAGCAGAAGATTTGGGGCAAATCATCGATAGCGGACGCAAAGCGCTCGTCTTCTCGCAGTTCGTATCTCCGCCATTCGGGCTAAAGCAGCTCGAGTCATTGCTTCCGGAACGCTGTGAGTCCGACGCACCGGTGGTTTGCCTATCGATGCACGGCCAAGTGCCGGACGCCGAGCGGCAATCCGCCAAAAAGCGGTTTGAACTGGAGCCGGCTCTCAACGTCATGCTGCTCAACTATAAGGTCGGTGGCGACGGGCTAAACCTCCAAGTCGCGAATTATGTGTATCTGTTCGACCGGTGGTGGAACCCGGCAGTCGAAGATCAGGCCATGTCGCGCGTGTATCGGATCGGTCAGAAGCACAAGGTGTTCGTACGTCGGTTCTGCTGCATTGGCACAATTGAAGATAGAATTCTAGAGAAGATCGCCGAGAAGCGGCGACTCTTCGCTCACGTAATCGACTCAGACCACCCCACGCCAGAGGCGATGGGGTTGTCGCAGGAAGAGGTTTTCCAGTTATTCAAAGACCTGAAAGTTCGTCCAGCTCGCCGTGCAGCGGACGGCCGTCCTGTTCGAATGAAGTTGTCCGCAATAGACGACAAAGATTTCGAGGAAATTACTGCCCGGATCTACGAACGGCAGGGCTTTCGGGTGGAGCGCCGAGGCGGAGCGCACGACCAAGGAATCGACCTCATCGCCGAGCGAGTTGACGCAGTAGGGACCGATCGCCTGCGGGTTGCCGTTCAGTGCAAACACTACGAAGAAGATGTTGGGCCAGCGCCGGTTCGCGAATTGCTGGGCGTGCTTGTGCGCGACCCGAGTTTCCACAGAGCCGACCTGGTAACCAGCGCCGATTTCACGACGGCCGCGCGGACGGCGGCAGCCGGCCACCGCATCGACTTTGTCGCTGGCACGCAGTTCAAAGAGTTGGCGAAGAAACTGGACGTGGCCGTATTTGAAGAATGACTCTCCGTTATCGCATGCCCGAACGGAAGCAAGACGAGCCTCTCGACTCGACTCGACTCCTTTCACGCTCGCGCGGACGCGGTGGAGTGCGGCTGTTGTCAAGATTCGGTCGAGAGATTCGCGAAATTCAAGAAGTACGACTGCGTGCTGATCTCGACCGATCACAGCGACGTGGACTACGAGATGGTGTGCAAGAACGCGGCACTGGTGATTGACACGCGGAATGCGACGAAGGGCATTAAGAAGTCGAAGGCGGTTATCGTCAAAGCCTGAAGATTTTTGGAAGGTAACGAAAGTTACACGAAAAATTTCCGTCGCCGAGCGTGTCGCGCTCGGCGACGGATTTTTTTATGCGGCAACTCTCTATGCACGCGGCGGTAGCGCGAATCACCGAGATCAGCGGGAAGAAAAGTGTGCACGATTTGTCCGACTTTGCATGTGCCCTCCACATGACATGCGAACGCCCGACCGGATGACCCGAGTGGGACATCGGTAGCCAGCGGCGTTCGGGTCCAACGAACATCTCATTGGAGTGGATGTCATGCGTAGCAAGTTCATGTTCACCGCGTCCTTGTTCGCCGTTGCCACAGTCGTTCCTGCGCAGGCCACACTGCTGCAAATCGTCAGCAACGGTGCAGGACAGCAGATCGAAGTCGAAGTCGGCCCGATTCCGGGCGATGTCGCCGTCACGGGCGTCAACGGCGGTTCGACGCTGCTGTACACCGGCGTGACCTCGATCGACCTCCGCACCGGCGCGGGCCAGGATTACGTCGAGTTCCGCATCAGCACCAGCACCGTGCCGCCGATCGCGGTCAGCACGGGCGGCAACATCTCGGACGTGAAGTTCATCTATGAATTGCCGTTCTCGGCCACGAATATCGTGTCGAACGTGACCGTCACCGGCGGCAGCGTGAACGACGCCGTGGATTTCTCGGTGATCGCGTCGGGCGATAACTTCACGGGCAACTGGACAGTCAACCACGGTGCGGGTGATAACACCACGACCTCGACGATCAACCTTCCCGAGCCGTCGACGGCGCTGAACCTTAACTACACCGGCAACAGCGGCGTCGGTCAGGACACGCTCGGACTTGCTCTGATCTCGGGCGCGGCCAATCTGAGCCTCTCGGTCGGCGGCTCGATGGGCGGCGGTAACGACACGGCGAACATCGTCGTTGACGGCCTCGGCCCGGCGGCGATGGCGACCGCGTTCAACCTGAATCTCGGTGCGGGCAACGACGCTGCGAACGCCGAAGTCATTTCGCGCGGCGGCACGATCGCGCTGAGCGGTGCGATTCGTGGTGCGACCGAGATTGACACCATCGTCGTCAAGGCTGAAGGCAACGGCACGTTCAACGTCCTCGGCGACGGCGGCGCGGGCAACGACCTGGTGGACTTCGAGCTCAAGGGTTCGTACACCGGTACGCCGCGGTTGCTCGGCGGCTTGAATGACGACGAACTGAAGCTCGTTGTCGATGGTCCGCGGACGCTGACGCCGTTCATCGACGGCGGTCCGGGCATCGACAAGGCGATCGGCTTCGGCACGATCATCAACGTCGAACAGATCAACTAAGTTCGACGCTGGAATAAGCCTCCTTTCTACGTGATCCGCCCGCCGCAGCTCTGCGAGAGCCTCGGCGGGCGGTCGTTTGTTCTGCCTGGCGCGCTGGGGCCGCTGGGCTACGCCGTTGTGCGAGTTCTGCCCTATACTGCGGTATCGAGCGGTGAAGAGTCGCTCGCCACGAATGGCTGTCAGCGCCGCGGGCGAACCGGCGCGGACACGCGCGGAACCGCACAGAACCAGCACACGGAGCACTCGTCATGGCCGCACCGGTTGAGCAGCTTTATCGTCCCGGACTCGAAGGCATCATCGCCGGCGAAACCGAAGTCTCGGCCGTGATGCAGGACAGCCTGATGTATCGCGGCTATGCGATCGAAGAGCTGGCCGATCATGCGACGTTTGAGGAAGTCGCGTTCCTGCTGCTGCAAGGCGAGTTGCCCAAGGCCGATCAACTCAAGTGCTTCCGCGACACACTCGACGAGCATCGCAAGCTGCCGCAGCCCGTGCTGGACGCGATCAAGGCCATGCCCAAGGACACACCCGGCATGGATGTCTGCCGCACGGCGGTTTCGATGGCGGCCCATTTCTGTCCGATCAAGGGCGACGACCGCGACGCGTTGCTGAAAAAGTCGGCCCGCATCCTGGCGATTGTGCCGACGATCATTGGCGCGCGGATGCGATATCTGGCGGGCCAGTCGCCAGTGGAGCCGAAGCCGGGATTGACGCACGCGGCGCAGACGCTGTGGCTGGCATTCGGCAAGGAGCCGCGAGCACTGGACGCGCGGATTCTCGACCTGACGCTGGTGCTGTACGCCGAGCATGAGTTCAATGCGTCGGCATTCGCGTGTCGCGTGACGGCCAGCACGCTGAGCGACATCTATTCGGGCATGGTCACGGGCATCGGCACGCTGAAAGGGCCGCTGCATGGCGGTGCCAATGAAGAGACGATGCATCTGATCAAGCAGTTCAAGAGCGGCGACGAGGCGCGGGCCTGGGCCGAGAGCGCGATCGCCAAGAAGGAAAAGGTGGTCGGCTTCGGACATCGCGTCTACAAGAACGGCGATCATCGCTCGTGGATTCTCGAAAAGGAACTCGCGAAGCTGGCCGAGACGCATCCGGAAAAGTCGCGCATGGACGTGTATTACGCGATTCAAAAGGTGATGCACGAGCAGCGGAAGATCTACATGAACGTCGATTACCCGTGCGGGCTGACGTATTACTTCATGGGCCTGCCGATCGACATTTACACGCCGCTGTTCGTCGCGTCGCGCGTGAGCGGCTGGGCGGCGCACTATATCGAGCAGTACACGAACAATCGGATCATTCGGCCGTTGAGCCGGTACACGGGGCCGGCGGAGCGGAAGTTTGTGGCGGTGGAAAAGCGGTAGCGCGATAGAATTGAACGTGATGTCACACATGATTGACACAACCGGATTGCCCGAGCCACTCGTCGAAGCGATCGAGGCGATGATCCGCACATATCGCGAGCGGTCGCAGGTCGCGACGACAAACGGTCGACGTGAGCCGGGTTGGGCGAAAGGGCTACTGCCGGAGCTTCCGGACAGTTTCTTCGAAGAGTTGCCGCCGGACGTAATTCGGCAGTTCGAGGGTAGCGCAGATTGAGGCTGTTGCTCGATACCGCGGTGTTTTGGTGGCTCGCGACCGACTCGGCTCGCCTGTCGAAGGCGGCACTCGGTGCCTTCGCCGATCCCGCAAACGAAATTTCCGTCAGCCCGATTTCGTGCTGGGAGTTGCTCGTCAAACACCAGCTTGGTCGGCTGCCGGTATCGGCCGGCTTCGTGGACGTACTTACGCAAGCACGCGCGGGTTGGGCAATTCGTTCGATACCACTCAAAGAGTCGGCGGTGATGCGGCTTGCGTCTCTTCCCGGTTTGCATCGAGATCCGTTCGATCGGATGCTCATCTGTCAGGCGATTGACGAAGGGATGACGATACTGACACCGGATGATGTGATTCGCGCGTATCCAGTTGCGACGATGTGGTAGCATGTGGATTGACGTGACGAATCAACGCCTCACCGGCAACCCCGAGCACGGCGGCGAGTGGATGGCCGAACTCTGAACGAATGAACAACTTCCCCGCGCAAGCGGTTGGAGCCGAATGCAGCATCGAATCGCCATCGCCACGTCACAGGAATACGCCGATCTTCCCGAGGACGATCGTCCGTTGATCGCCGCATTTGCGGCTCTCGGCATTTCGGCCGAACCCGAAGTCTGGAGCACGCCCAACGCGGATTGGACGGCGTACAGCTGCGTACTCGTGCGTTCGACGTGGGATTACACCTGGCGCTATCCCGAATTTCTCGCCTGGCTCGACTATGTCGGCATGGCTACGCGGATCATCAACGAACCGCGGCTGCTGCGCTGGAACACGCACAAGCGCTATTTGCGTGATTTGCAGGGCCGCGGCGTTGCGATTCCGTGGAGCTGCTGGCCGGCCCGCGGCGAACCGCTCACGCTCGCCGATTGGTTCGAACGCAGCGGCGCGGACGCGCTAGTTGTGAAGCCTGCCGTCGGTGCCGGCGGTCGCGACACTTTCGTCGTGCTGCGCGGCGCGTCTGCATCGCCGCCGCCAGAGGTTGCGGCGCTGCTCGCCGAACGCGACGTGATCGTGCAGGAGTACATCGCCACCGTCACCACCGACGGCGAGCTTTCGCTGATGTTCGTCGATGGGCAGTTCACGCATGCGGTTTGCAAGCGCCCCGCCGCCGGCGAATTTCGCGTGCAGGAGCGCTTCGGCGGACGCGTCGAGCCGTGCGTTCCAAACCCGGAAGCGATCGAGTTCGCCCGGCGCGTGCTTGCGGCGACGCCGATCGCGCCAGTCTATGCGCGGGTCGATCTGATCATGCGCGCCGGCGGCGAACCGACGTTGATCGAGCTGGAAGTCTTCGAGCCGAGCATGTTTTTCGCACACGGGCCGGCGGCGATGACCGCGCTCGCCGCTGCGGTTTCAGGCCGGTTACGCCGAGACTGACTGATAACGTCCGCGCGCTCGCGATCGGGTGTTCGTGAGCGCTGTGGCGTCACTGTCAACTTCTCGCCGCCGCAACTTCCAGCGGAAAGTCGATCGTCTGGTAGCCCTTTCGATGTGCCAACTCAAGCAGTGCGGTTTGCACGCGGTCGCTCGCCGCGTCGCCCGCGGGCACGCGCATCGCATACGTGCGCGGGCTGTGCGACTCGGTGGCCAGGCTGCCCCACGCCAGCAGTCGCCCCTCGCGCAGCCAACCCGCCAGCTCGCACCGCCCCGCGTCCTGCTGCGCGAGCAACTCCAGCGCGAGAGACTCAACCGACACCGCGAACTCATCCGCCGAGACGCGCGGATCGCTCCCGCTTCGCACGTGCGACAGCGCGACCATCAGCGGCAGGTGCGCCCGCGTGAGCGGGACCATTGCGCCTTCGTCGCGCGATTCGCCGAACGGCTCGCCGCTGGTCGAGAGTGCTCGCGTCACGAGGCGTTGCTCGGCACCGTTGATCGCACACGTGCGCAGCGTGACAAACCCGAAATTCTCCAGCAGTCCACTGCAAAGCCCCGCCGGCGCGGTCGCATAGAGCCAGCGTCCGCCGGTCATGTCGAACCACGAGAGCAATGTTTGCAGCAGTCGCATCGCGTGCCCTTGCAGCCGCACGTCGCTGCGTGTGAAAAGTTCGCCGAGCAACCCAAATCCGCCGTAGCGACGAATGCACGCCAGCGCCAGCACGTCGGCACCATCCGGTATCGCCGCAAACGCATCGTGCGCCCCGACCGGCGTGCGGGCCAGCCGTTCGCGCACGTCCGCCAGTCGCGGCGGCGCGACCTCGGCAAGCAGCGCCTCGATCGCGTGCAGCCGTGACGAGGCGGGCGGAATGATCAGCAGCGGCTTCACCGGTCACCCTTCGAAACGCATCATTGCGGCTGCCGATGCTTCACGCGATGCACCAGCGCCTGGGCCGACGTCTTGATCCCGCGAATGTGGCCTTGCAGCATCTCGCGATTCGGTGCGAACTCCATCGCGACATCGGTATACACGAGTTCCTGCTCGACCAACTTGGCCAGCGAATGCGTGAAGCTGTGCATGCCCAGGTCGACGCCGCCGGCTACGATTTCGGCCAGGTCTGAATCCTCGCCTTCGCGAATTTTTTCCTTCACGATCGGCTCGCCCAGCATGACCTCGGTCGCCGGCACGCGGAGGATGTTCGGGTCCATCGCGGGCAGCAGCCGCTGAGCCATGATCGCCTTCAGGCCGTTGGCCAGCGAACTGCGGATGAACGTGTGCTGGTCAGGCGGGAAGAATTCGAGAATGCGAGCCAGCGATTGCATGGTGTCGGCCGTGTGCAGCGTGCAGAACACCAGATGCCCGGTCTCGGCCGCCTGCAGCGCGGCGAGCATCGTCTCGCGATCGCGCAGCTCGCCGATGAAGAGCACATCCGGGTCCTGCCGTACAGCCGAGCGCAGCGCGTCGGAAAACTTGTCCACATCCAGGCCGATTTCGCGCTGACTGATGATCGATTTCTTCTGCTTGAAGACATATTCGATCGGGTCCTCGATGCTGATGATATTGTCCGGCTTGGTCTCGTTGATATGGTCGATCATCGCGGCCAGCGTCGTGCTCTTACCGCAGCCCGTCACGCCGCACACGATCACTAGGCCCTCGTGCGTCTCCTCGGCGATCTTGCGATAAATCGGCGGCAAATGCACATCTTCGAACCGCGGGATCTCGCCCTTCACGCGGCGAATCGCGGCGTGCATCTGGTCGCACGAGCGCATGATGTTGATGCGGAATCGATCGCCGTCGGGCAGGGTCGTGGCAAAGTCCAGGGCGCCGCGCTCTTCATACTCATGCCGTCGCCGCTCCGGAACCAGCGGCTCGATCAACTTCTCAATCTGTCGCCCGTTGACCTCAAAAATCGGCATGTCCGCGCGCCGCAATTCGCCAGCCACCCGATAGCACGGCGGCGCGTTGGTCTTCAGGTGCAGATCGCTGGCTTGCAGCTTTTTCATCGCGTCGAGCAGAACCAAGATGTTGTCGGGCAGGGCGTGCATGGGATGTTCTCCGCTACTCGCATCGCCGCCAGGGCGCGACTTCACGGCATGGCGGCGTAGTCTTCCTCGATGCGCTGCGCGGCCTGTTTTCGCAGGTCGGTGTTCAGCTTGTCGGCCAGTTCCTGCAATCGCTCGCGAACGTACTTGCCGATCGCCGCGTCGGACGACGCACCCTTCAGATCCTTCCAGTTGCGATAGTTCAGATCGTCCTGCATCTTGAGGTGCGAGTCGACAATCGCCTTGTACATACCGCTGGCGCAGGCCGATAGCAACACAAATCTCGCCCGCAGCGCGTTCAGAAACGCGCCGCGCCGCCGACCGGTCAGCACAAAATCGCGCGTCGCGTCCGACGCACGCGGATTCTGGCGAAACAGATCACTGAGCGTATCGAACGGCTCGTAATGTCCCTTCAACTCGCTCAGAAACTTGCCCACCTGCTGATCAATCCGCTCGGCATACATGACCATTTCGGTGAACGCATCGACCACGCGCGGCAGTGCGTCCGCGTTTGGCGATTCCTGGTTACCCAGCTCATTCGGATACGCCGCCTGCAACTTGGCCCAAGCCGCGTGCATGCCGCCCGAATGCGACTTGAGCCCGGCGACCTCCGCTTCGAGTTCGGCAATTCGCGATTGAAGCTGTTCGTTGGAATCCGACATCCGTCGCCCTTGTACTGTTGTGCCCCGAAAAAGCGCGGACTAACAACGCGGAGGCCGATGCTCCCCTTCCGAAAATTCAACGACACGCTTGAGGCACGACGCTAACCGCTCATGGCAAGTCGCGTGCCGCAAATTACCGCTCGATCAACATTCGCAACTCGGCATAGTCCTCGGCCGCTCGCACACCGGCCAGCCGCCGCAGCGCCGTGCCCAGCTTGTCCGGCACCTCGACCGACGCCGTCTCGCGAAAATACTGCCCGATCGCCGCGTCTTCACCCCGCGTTAGTCCGGCCCGCGCCGGCCACAGGCGGTAGTTTAGCTCATCGGCGGCAATCTCGCGGCTGCGCACGATCGCCACATAGCAGCCGTTCAGCAGGCCGCGCATCAGCGCGTGAATCTCACGCACCGCCGCGGTCAGCTCGCCCGCCTCGGCTCGACCGATCAGGTGCTTGCGCACGACCTGATCGAGCTTCGGTCGATTGTGCAGCGTCATGTGCAGCGCGTTCATCGGATGGTCGGCGTCGGCGACGAACCGCAGGTCGCGCACGCGATGGGCACACTCTTCTTCAAGAACCTGCATCGCGCGGGCCAGATCAAGAATCGCATCGGCCATGCGCTCCAGGGTGTCGACCGTCGGCGTGTGCGTGTCAGCAAAAATGTCCGGATCGATCTTGCTCCGCCGCGACCACATCTCGGCCGACACACCTTCGTATGAGCGCGAGCGTACCGTCGCGAGCTGCACGTCCTGACCGCTGAGCGCGACATCACGCTCGCGCCGTGCGGCTTCGAGGCTCTTCTTCAAGTCGGCGACCTCGGACTCCAGTGCCTGCGAGCGCTGCATCTGCTCGGTCGCGGCCATGCCGACGGCGCGCTGCGATGTATTCAGGCGTTCGAGTTTTCCGGTCAGTTGCTCGGTCTCGTTGATCTGTGAACGCAACTTGGATTCGAGTTCGCTCACGGTGGCGAGGAGTTTTGTGCGCTCGTCCTGCGCTTCCTTCAGGCGCTTCTGCTGAAGCGTGAGCGAGCTGATCGCCTCGCGATAATCGTCGGCCTGCGACGCGAGCGACGCTTCCAGCGCTTTGACGCGGTCGGCTTCTTTGGCCAGCCGCAGTTCGAGCCCGGCTCGTTGCTTGAGCGCTTCCGCCGACGCGTTGCGTTCCTCGGGCGTCACGGTCTGGGCCGACCTGGCGATCGGCTGCTTCAAGATTGGCTGCAACTCGCGCGACCAGTCGCCGCGATTCACCCCGTCGCCGGGTTGCGGCACAGCGCAGCCGCGCGCCGCGGCAGCGCGGGCGATGCTGACCCATTGCGTGGGGCAGCTTGTCTCGGTGGTGTTCGCCATTTCTGCGCACTCGCTTCAATTGATGTCAATGAATGCCGCACGCGGGCCGCGCGTCATCTTTGGTGCGTCGCATTGTAGAAGCAATCTGCGCGCACGAAACGGGCCAATCCGTACCCCAAGCGCGAGCGAGGTAAGCCGCGGCGGCGGGATGTGTCGCCGTCGTTTCGTGCGCTCCCGCCCCGGCACATCACCCCGTCGCTTGCGCTCCGGGTTCGGATAGGTTGCTCGCTGCGCGCACAACACTCGCTTGCGCCTCGCGTTCGGATGGTCGCCGTAGATAGCGGACCTTCTGCATTCAGCATTCTTCATTCTGCACTCTGCTTTTCGCATTCTGCCTTCTTCACTCTGCATTCTCAGGTTACCCCGTCACTCGGTCCGATCAAACTTCCGAGGGTCGCCGTCGCGCGGCTCGCTGGGGACCGCGTTTGAACCGTCCATATCAACGCAAAATCGTCACCGCCGACACGCTCGCGCAACAGTTGCGCCAGCAGCAGGCCGCCGGTCGGCGAATCGTGCAGTGTCACGGCTGCTTCGACATCGTGCATCCCGGCCATGTGCGCTACCTGCAATCGGCCTGCGAATTGGGCGATGTGCTGGTCGTGTCGCTGACCGCCGACGCGGGCATTAGCAAGGGCCCCGATCGGCCGTACATTCCGCAGGAACTGCGAGCCGAGAATTTGGCCGCGCTCGAATTCGTCGATTGGGTGGTGATCGACACGCACCCCACCGCGTGCGAACTGCTCGAAACCCTGCGCCCCGATGTATACGTAAAGGGCCGCGAGTACGCCACGTCCAGCGATTCGCGCTTCCTGCGCGAACGCGAAATCGTCGAGCGCGGCGGCGGGCGCGTCGTCTTTCACAGTGGCGACGTCGTGTTCAGCTCGACGCAGCTCATTCAGAACATCGAATCCGAACATGACCTGGAAGAGTGCCGGCTGCGGGCGCTCTGTCAGCGGCACGAGATCGATCCAACGGCAATCAACCGCTGCCTCGCCTCGTTCACCGGGTCGCGCGTGGTGATCGTCGGCGACACGATTCTCGAACGCTACATCGCGTGCGACGCCGGCCAATCCGCCGCCGACGCGCCGATGCTCGACCTGCGCAAACTCGCCGCCACCGAATACTGGGGCGGTGCGGCGGCGCTGGCGCTGCAGTTGCAGGCGCTCGGCGCGTGCCCCACGCTGATCACGCACGTCGGCAGCGACGCCGCCTCGCAAGCCTTGCGTGACCGACTCTGCCAACTCGGCATCGAGCACCACTTGATCCCCGGTCGCCCATCGCTGGTCGAACGCACGACCTATGTCGCCGACGATGCCAAGCTGATGCGCATCGACGACGGCACCTGCTCGCCGCTCGACGTGGCCCAGGAACGCGAAGCCGCGGGCGTGACGGCCACAACACTGGCCAGCGCGAACGCGATCTTGTGGTGCGAGTATGGCTACGGCGCGGTGACGCCGGCCCTGGCCAAGACCGTGAACGCCATCGCCAAGCATGCCGGCGCGTATCGCGCCGGCTACGCCCCCGGCGTGCGCGGGCAGCTCGACAGCATGATCGACTGCGATTTTCTGTCACTCTCCGAACGCCGCGTGCGCGAATCGGTCAGCGACATGACATCCAGCCTGCCTGCGGTGATGTGGAACGTGCTCTCACGCACGCACACATCGAGCGCGATCGTGTCGCTTCACAAACGCGGCCTGCTCGGCTTTGCCAGCGAAGAAGAGGGCAAGCCACTCGGTCGGCTGAAGAGCGAATTCGTGCCGTCGATGGCCGCGCACAATGTCGATCTGCTCGGCTGCGAAGAGGCGATTATTGCTGCCGCCACGCTCGCACTCTCGCACGCCGCTTCGTTGCCGCTGGCAACGTACATCGCCGCGGCTTCGTCCGCGCTGGCCGCTGGACGCATGGGGCGTTCGATCGTGCGTCTGCGCGATTTGCACACGCTGCTGACGCACCGGGCCGAGCTGCGTCCCGAGGGGCGGTTCGTCGCCGAGCCGCGCGCGAGCATTCGCGGCGAGCGGAACGCGACGCTCGCGGAATCGAACGAACTATCACTCGGCGCGACGGGGGCGGCATGAGCCAGAGACCGTACGTCAGTGTCGTGCTGGCCACCTACAACCGCCGCGAAGCTGTCGTGAACACGCTCGATCAGCTTGAGCGCTGCGGACTGGATCGGCGCGATTATGAAGTGATCGTGGTCGACAACTGCTCGACCGACGGCACCGACGACGCGCTCGCCGGTCGCAGCGGCGTTACGCACGTTCGCCTCGACCAGAATATGGGTAGCTGTGCCAAGGCCGTCGGCGTCGATCGGGCCAAGGGGCCGCTGCTGCTGTTTCTCGATGACGATTCCTATCCGCGGCCCGATTGCATGAAGCGCATGCTCGATGCGTTTGAGCGGCATCGAATGCTCGCGGCTGCCGGGTTCACTGTGCATCTGCCCGATGATTCACAAGAATGCAGCGCGCTGCCGCACGTCTTCGTTGGTTGCGGCGTGGGCCTGCGCACGCGTGCGGTGCGACACGTCGGCGGGCTGGATCGCACGTTTTTCATGCAGGCCGAGGAATATGATCTGAGCTTTCGCCTCTTGCAGGCGGGCATGCAGGTCGAGGTTTTCGCCGACTTGCAAGTTGATCATCTAAAGAGCCCGCAAGCGCGGCGCAGCGAACGCACGACGCTGCTGGATATTCGCAACAACCTGCGCGTCATCGGGCGCTACCTGCCGCAGCCGGCGGCGAACGTCTACGCACAAGACTGGATTCGCCGCTATGCGTGGATGGCCGCGAGTGCGGGGCACAGCACGCCGTTTCGACAGGGCCTGGCGCGCGGCAAGCGGCTGGCGCACGCCGAGAGGCGGTTGTTCAAACCCTGGCGCATGTCGCAGCCGGCGCTGGAGCAGGTGTTTTCGTGGCGGCTGGTCAGTGAACAAATGGCCGAACTTGCGGCGACCGGCGTGCGGCGAATCGTCCTGGCCGATCTGGGCAAGAATGCGTATGCGTTCGTCCGCGCCGCGGGCGCGTGCGGCGTGCAAATTCTCGCGCTGGCCGACAATCGATTCGCCACACAGCATCGGCGCTATCGCGGCGTGCCGATCGTGACCGTCGATGAGGCGTATTCGCAGAAGCCTGACGCGGTCGTGATCGCGAACACGTCGTACGTCCACGCCACGCGCCGCGCGGCGGAGTTGGAGCAGCGCGGCACCGCCAGTGTCTACAACTGGTTTCCCATGCCGACGCGAATGACGACCGATCGCGCGCGCAGCACGAGTCGCACGCTCGCGTCGGTCGGTTGATCGAGGATTCAAACGGCGCTGCGCTGCGAGACCGGTCCCCCAGCGCCGCAGCACCCGAATCCGCAAATGCGTCTGCCCTGTCGTACAACTGCCCATCGTCGAGCGCGTGCTCTCGCATCCGCCTATACTTGTCGTTCACACGAACGGAGTGTTCATGGGCGTGATTCGCGTATTGTCGCCTGATTTGATCAACCGCATCGCCGCCGGCGAGTGCGTCGAGCGACCGTCGAGCGTCATCAAGGAGTTGGTCGAGAACGCACTCGACGCCGGCGCGACGCAGATCGACGTGACGATTCTCGACGGCGGACGCGAGCTGATCCGCGTCGCCGACAACGGCGGCGGCATGTCGGCCGACGATCTGAAACTGGCGATTCACCCGCACGCGACCAGCAAAATCCGCGAATCGGACGACCTGTTCAACATCCACACGATGGGTTTTCGCGGCGAAGCACTGGCCAGCATCGGCTCGGTCTCGCGCCTGGCGATTACGTCGCGCATGGCCGAAAGTGACGTCGCGCACGTGATCCGCGTCGAGGGCGGCGCGATCAGCGGACCCGAGCCGACGAGCGGCCGCATCGGCACGATCGTCGAGGTGCGCGACCTGTTCTTTTCTGTTCCCGCGCGGCGCAAATTTCTGAAGACCAACCCGACCGAGAGCGGGCACATTACCGAGCAGGTGGCGCGGATCGCGCTCGCCTATCCGCGCGTGGGCTTCACGCTGCGCAGCCAGAATCGCGTGGTGCATGAGCTGCCGCCGACCGACGATTTGCGCGGGCGTATTCGTGATTTGATGGGGGCGGAACTTGCGGACGTGCTGTTGCCGATCGCGCGCGACGGGAGCGTGCGGGTTGAGGGGCTGGTCGCGCCGCCGCGCGATAGCCGCGGCTCGGGCAAGTGGGAGTATGTGTTCGTCAACGGTCGCTACATCCGCGACAAATTCGTGTCGCACGCGATCAAAGAGGCCTATCGCAGCCTGATCGATCCGTCGCGCTATCCAGTCGCGTTTCTCTACTTGTCGCTCGACCCGGCCGAGGTGGACCTGAACGTGCATCCGACGAAGGTCGAGGTGCGTTGGCGCGATTCGAACTATGTGCATAGCCAGGTGCTCGCCGCGCTGCGCGACAAGTTTCTCTCGACCAATCTCGACCATCGGCTAAAGCCGCCCAGCGATCAGGGCGAGTATCGCGAACGCGTGCGCGAGGCGATGGTCGATTTCTTCCTTCGTCGCGGCGACGACGGGCAGCAGCGGCGGTTCGAGAAGCAATGGGCGGGGACCGCGCAAGCGGGAAACGGGGAACGGGAAACGGGAAACGGCGAACGACACGGAGCACCGCGGCCCCCCGCGGTACCGACGGGAAACGGGGAACGGCATGGAGCACCGCGGCCCTCGGCGGTTTCGGCCGGCGCACCGCAATCGTCCGCGGTTTCCGTCGCCGACCCGATCGACACAACCGGCGGTTCCGTACTCGCCGTCCCTGCCGGCCCGCAGATCGATGCGACCCCCAGCGCCGATCCGCCGCCGCTGGTGCGGGCCATTCAGGTGCATAACACCTACCTCGTCGTCGAAACCGACGAAGGCGTGATGATCATCGATCAGCACGCACTGCACGAACGCATCCTCTACGAAGAATTGCGGCGTCGAATTGCCGACCGCGCGCTCGAATCGCAGCGGATGCTGATTCCCGAAATCGTGCGTGTGCCGCCGGACCGGATCGAGGTGCTCGAAACGCATGCAGCGACGCTGGCCCGGCTCGGCGTCGAGCTGTCGCCGACGAGCGCCGGCAGCGTCGCGCTGAACGCGTTTCCGCTGCTATTGGAACGGGCCGATCGACAGCAGTTCGTCAGCGACCTGCTCGATTTGCTCGCGGAGCAAGGTGTGAGACCACAGGCCGACACGCTGCTGCACAAGCTGCTCGACATGATGGCTTGCAAGGCCGCGGTGAAGGCCGGCGATCCTCTGAACGCCGACGAAATCACGGCCCTGCTGCATCGCCGCGAACTTGCGGAGCGCAGCAGCCATTGCCCGCATGGCCGCCCGACGACGCTGCATCTGACGCTGCGCGAGCTGGAGAAGCAGTTCAAGCGGCGGTGAGAAGAGAGGCACGAAGGCGAAGAAAGCGACGGAGCGACGAAGGTGGAAAGGGAAAATAGGCGCGAGGCACAGAGGCACAGAGGTTGAAGACTCACCATCGCGCTCTCTTTTTTCTTCCATTCTCTGTGTCCTCTGCGCCTCTGTGTTTAGACCTCTTCAATTTTCCTTATGACATCCGCATCATGGATCGCATCCGCGCGCCGACCGTGTCGAGGCTTTCTCGAATTGCGTTCGCCGGCTGCGAGCTGCGCGTCGCCAGGAACTCGCGGGCGAATTCGCTGCTGCGGATTTCGCTGAGGATTCGCCGCATTTCGTCGCGAGTGCGCTCGTCGATGACGCGCTCGCCGCGCGACTGACTGCCGTAGCGGGCGGTGCTGGAGATTCGTCGCTCCATTTCCGCGAGGCCATACTGATAGATGAGGTCGACGATCAGCTTCACCTCATGGCAGCATTCGAAAAACGCGAGTTCCTCGGGATAGCCGGCGTCGACGAGCGTCTGAAAACCGGACTCAATCAGCCGCGTCAGTCCGCCGCAGAGGACGGCCTGCTCGCCGAAGAGATCGGTCTCGGTTTCGTCGCGGAAGGTGGTCAGCAGTGCGGCGGAGCGCGCCGCACCAATGCCGGCGGCCCATGCACACGCGATCGGCCGCGCGTCGCCGACGTCCTGCTCGATCGCGATGAGGCAAAGCGGGCCGCGGCCGGCTTCGAATTCGCGTCGCACGGCGTGGCCTTGCGCTTTCGGCGCGACGAGCACGACGTTCACACCGGGCGGTGGCTGCACCTGCTGGTAGGTGATGGCGAAGCCGTGAATGAAGCCGAGCGTCTGACCGGGGCGCAGGTGCGGGCGAATGTCGCGCTGAAAGATGTCTCCCATCGCGTCGTCGGGTAGGGCGAAGATGAGCAGGTCGGCCCGTCGTGTCGCGTCCGCGATGTCGATCGTCTCAAAGCCGGCGGCGATTGCCGCATCGTGTCGCGGCGAGCCAGGACGTTGGCCGACGATTACGCGCAGCCCGCTATCGCGCAGATTGAGCGCGTGGGCGTGGCCCTGACTGCCGTAGCCGAGGACGGCGATTGCTTTGTCGCGCAGGGCATCGATGACGAGTTCGCTGGAGGGAATTTGAACGAGCGGCATTTCGTCTGCTCCGCGAGAGTGTGCGATGGTGAATCGTAGCGGGGCGGGCACGGCGAAGGGCGCGGGGCGCATCGTTACCCCCGCCCCAATCGCAGCCGAGGGCGGCTGCTCCACAACACGGCGTTCCTCCAGGCCGTCCACCGTTCCCCGTTCCCCGTTTCCCGTATCCCGTTTCCCGCTGGAACCGCGGGGGGCCGCGGTGCTCCACGGCCTGCGCGCTTGCGTTCCGCGTGGCGAACGCGAACATACGCAGCGTGTCCAATCGGCAGAAACGATCCAACCTGATCGCCCTCTCCGTCGGCGTGCTGTGCACGATCCTGACCGTGATCGTGTTCGAGACAAGCTGGCTGCAGCGCATCGAGTGGATCACGCTCGATTTCCGCTTTCAGTTCGCCAGCCCGATTCGCGAGTCCGACAAAATCGTCTGCGTGATGATCGACGACAAGTCGATCGACCGCGTGGGGCGCTGGCCGTGGTCGCGCACCGATCAGGCCGAATTGATCGCAATTCCCGCCGAATTCGGCGCGAGAGCCATCCTCGTCGATCTCACCTGGAGCGAATCCGAGCCGCTGCGCCTGTCAACGCAAGCCGACGATGACATTCTCGCCGATCCGACCAACGTCGAGCTTGACGAAATCCTGGTCGAGCGGCCCGACCTGACGCTGAGCCTCGCCATCGCCGCCGCGAACAACGTCTATCTCAATTTCGATTTCAACGAAGCACCTTCGCTGAGCAGCGACGAGATGCGCGAGGCGGTGGACGCGCGGCTGGCCGGCGACGACGCTGGTGCGTTGCGCGCCTGCGAGCGACTGAGACGCCGCGCGGCGGACCTCGTCCTGCGCCGCCCCGAGGAAGAGCGTAAGGTGCGCTGGACCGAGCACGCGCTGGCGTACGCGCGGCTGATCGCGGCGATTCAACTCGACCCGGCGGCCACCAGCGACCAATACGCGGCCGATTCGCGTTTTCAGGAAGTGCTGCGCGATCCGGGCGAGTTCGACAAGGCGCGGATCATCGCCTATCGCCGACTTGTCGAGCGACACATCGCCGACAACCCGCAGGCAACTACTTCGCCGTCACGGCTATTTGAGACGCTTTTCGAAGAAATCAGCGGCGCGGCAAGTGTGCGTGAATCGCCACGCCGCGCGGCGCTGGCCCTGGCGATTCGGCACGTACTGGGTGAGCGATACACACTCATGCCGTGGCTGGTCGAGCTGTCGCGGATCGGCCCGGCCGCGACGATGGCCGGGTCGATCACGCCGGTCTATTTCCGTCACGCGGCGGTCGCGCGGCGCTGCGGGTTTGTGAATTTCGAGCCGGACGCTGACGGGACGGTCCGGCGCGTGCCGCTGCTGGTGCAGCATCACGGGCGATTGGTGCCGCAGATCGCGCTAGCGGTCGCGTGCGACGAACTCGGCATCACCGGCGATCAGATCGACCTGCGGCGCGACGGGCGGGTGCTGACGCTCGGTGATGAGTCAACGCCGGGAGGGATGCGGCGGATCGAAATTGACGCGGCGGGTCGTGCGATCGTGCCGTGGACATCGACAGCGGATTGGACGCAGAGTTTCGCGCAGGTGCCGGCCGAGTCGCTGATCGAATTGGCGCGAAGCCGCGAGCGAATTCGCAACAACGAGAACGAAATCCTCGACGCGCTTGCCAGAGCGCTCGCCGATCCGAGTCTGGCGTCGCTCGCCGACCGGGCCAAGCTGCTGCGCGACGTGCGCGATGCGCGAACAGAGTACGTCAAGGCCCGCGCCGTCGGCGAAAAAGAGGTCGCGGAGATCATGGCGCAGGCGATCGAAGAACATCGCCCGGAATTGGACGCGCTGCGCGAGCAAGTGCTGCGCGTGGCCGACGCGACAGACGCATCACCGGTCGTGCGTGATTCGGCGGCGACGATCCGCGTCGCGGAGGACGCCTCGGAGCGAATGACGCGCGACATCGCCGCGGCGTCGGCGATGCTGCGCAGCCGATTTGCCGGCCGATTGTGCATGATCGGCTATGCGGCAACATCGCTCGCAGATTTGAAGCCGACGCCCACGAGCCGATCGGCACCGGGGGTGCTCGCGCACGCGAATTTGCTGAACGGGATCTTGAACAATCAACTCGTCAGCAAAGTCAGCGTGTGGGTGAACGCGACGCTGGCGATCCTGGGTGGCGTGTTGATGTCGATGGCGGGGGTTTTCCTGCGCCCGCGCGTGTCGATTGTCGTGTTGCTGGTCAGCACGGCGACGTATGTGGCGATCGTGGGCGGATTGCTCTTTTATCAATCGCTGCTGTGGGTCGGGCTGACCAACGCGCTCACCGCGATGTTGCTGTCGTACTTCGCGGTCGCGAGCTATCGATTCATCTTCATCGACAGCGAGCGGCGGCAACTGAGCACGGCGCTCGGGCAATACACGTCGAAAGAGATCGCGCGGCAGGTCGCGGACAACGCCGATTTGTGCCGTCGGGCCGAGATGCGCGAAGTGACGTCGGTGTTCACCGATTTGAAGGGCTTCACGACCATCTCGGAGAAGATCGGGGCCGAGCGGACGCAGAAAGTGCTCAACGTCTGCCTGGGGCGGTTCACCGACGTGCTGCTCCGGCACGAGGCGATGGTGAACAAGTTCATCGGCGACGGCATTTTCGCGTTCTGGAATCCGGTGATCTATCCGCAGGCCGATCACGCCATGCGGGCGTGCGAGAGCGCGATCGACTTGATCGCCGCGCTTAAGGTGCTGCGCGAGACGCAGGCGCGCGGCGGCGATGAGATTTTCAGCGAGCTGTGGCTGCGCGTCGGCGTGGCGACGGGCAATGCGATCGTCGGGCCGTGCGGCTCGGAGCAGAAATATGACTACACCTGCATCGGCGACTCGGTGAACACCGCGGCGCGGCTCGAATCGGCCAACAAGTTCTATGGCACGAGCATTCTCATCGCCGGACCGACGCGGGTACAGGTGGGCGATGCGTTCGAGTTGCGGGCGCTCGGCGGCGTGCGGGTGAAGGGTAAGAATCAGGCGGTGCAGATTTTTGAGTTGCTCGGACGGCGCGGGCACGTCGCCGATGCCGATCTCGACTATGCGGCGGAGTTTGGCCGGGCGGTCGAGTGGTTCCAGCAGCGCGATTTCGAGCGGGCGAAGGCGGCATTCGAGAAAATGCACGCTTTGCGGCCGGAGGATGCGGCCGCTGCGGAGTATGCCGAGGCGGCGCTGGCGAGCTACCTCTCGCCGCCGCCGACAGATTGGAACGGCGCGCTGGAGCTTCAGGAAAAGTGATGAGCCGCACGGCGACGCCATCGCGCCCGACTGTGCCATCGACGATGCCGACCGACGCGGAGCGCGCGCTGCTTCGACGGGTCGAGATCGGTGCAATTGTTCTTGCAGCACTGGCGGCGACGCTCGCAACCGCGCTGTTTTTCTATCGCGTGGCGTTGCGCCCCGCGGCGGTCGATTTCACGGATTTTGTCGCCGCCGGTCGATACGTGCTCGAACACCGCGCCCGCGATCCGAACTCGATATTGATCCGGTTTTTGCCGTCAATGGATGCGGTGTGGGCGTTGGCCGCGATGATGCCGATCGCGCTGGCGGCAACGCTGTACATGTTCAGCATGGCGGCGGTGTTCGCGTTGCTGCTGCGGCTGCTTCAGCGCGAATTCATGCCCAGCGTGCCGATCGAGTTTCGGCGGATGGTGGTCGCGTCGGCGGTGTTGCTCGGCGTGGTGGCGATCGCGGCGCACATCGCGATCGGGGCGTTTCACATCGCGATGGTCTATTTCATGCTGGCGGGCGTCTTGGCGGCGACGCGCGGGAAGTGGCTGCTCGGCGGGGCGCTGCTAGGCATGGCGATTTGTATCAAGCTGCTGCCGCTGCTGGGCGTCGCGTATTTGTTGATGAAGCGGCGATTCGCAGCGGCGGCGACGGCGGTCGTTTTCGCGGCGCTGGCCAACGGCGCAATCTCGCTGGTCGCGTATGGGCCGCAACGCGCGATGGACGCGCATCGACACTGGCTGGCGGTCGGCAGCCGACTCGATCTTGATGCGGTCTATTCAACCGGCGTCGGTGGACATGCGCAGAGCGCGCGAAATCAGTCGCTCGCCGGGCTGATTCGGCGATCGCTCGCGCCGCCGGCGGCGTCGACGCATCGCGACGAGGCGCGCGACGTGGCGATTGTGCATGCGAGCAGCGATGTGATTCGCGTTGTTCATCGCGGCGCGATCGCGGCGATCGCGCTCGGGTTGCTCTGGTATTGGCGGCTACCGCTCGGCGCGATGACGCAGCAACGCCTGGTCGCAGAGCTTTCGATTTTGAGCCTGGCGACGATCTGGTTGTCACCGGTGGCGTGGACATATCACTTCACCGCGGCGCTGCCGGCGCTGGCGGCGATTTTGGGATCCCGCTGGGAGCGATCGGCGATCAAGAAGGTCGCCGTCGCGGGTTGGCTGCTCGGCAGTGTGGCGACGGCGAGCGTTCTGGCCCGGTCGCTGGCGGTGGGGTTGTGGGCGACGGTCTTGTTGGCTATCGCGGTTGCGTGGCGGACGGGCGACAACGTAGACGCGAGCGGCGAGAAGCCCGATCGGTTTGATGCTATGTAGAAATGAACGTGCAAACGAAGCGTGCCGCACTCTTCGCCCGGCAGGGCGTGCGACCGTTGCCGGCGACTTCAGTCGCCGGTCGCGGCACCAACCGTTTCGACTTCGCCTGGCGGGCGAACGAGCATCGCATGTCGGCCCTCCGGGCCGCAAAACATCGGGCACTCGCGACACAGGCGTTGAAACGCCTGTCAACGATCGCCCGCCCTGCCGGGCGAAGCGGAGAAGAGTTCGGGCTTGCATCTGAACAGTCGGCGACTACGCTGCAAATCTGGCGACGGTGAAACGGCGTGAGGAGCGGGGCGACCGAAATGAGCGAACACGAAATCGACATTCAGTCGGTGCGCGAAATTCTGCGCGGCGAAAAGCGACTCGGCGTCACGCATTGGGCGGTCCCGGCAACCCTCGCGCAGCCCACGACGGCCGGCGCAACAACGACCTCGCCTACGCGGACGGCTGCGCCAGTGTCGCCACCGCAACGCGTTGCCCCACCACGCTCCGAATCGCAGCGCCAGGGCCCGCAACCCGCCCCGCCGCGCTCGCATGATTTGTACGGCGCACCCGCGCCAATCGCGACTCCGCGACCGCGCCCCGCCGCCGCCCCGCTGCCGATCGCCGACGCGGATGAGTTACCGCCGATTTGCCAGGAAGAGCTGTCGGTCGAAGCGGCGCGGGCGGCGCTGGCACTCATTGACGAGCAGTACGTTCGCGGGTGCCGCAAGTGCGTGTTGCATTCCGGACGGACACAAACGGTCTTCGGCGTCGGCAATCCGCGGCCCGATGTCGCGTTCGTCGGCGAAGGCCCCGGCGCGGACGAGGACATTCAGGGCGAGCCGTTCGTCGGGCGGGCCGGGCAATTGCTGACGCGCATGATCGCCGCGATGCAACTGACGCGCGAACAGGTGTACATCTGCAACGTGGTGAAATGTCGCCCACCGGGCAATCGCACGCCGGAAGAGGCCGAGATGCACGCGTGTGCGCCGTATCTGTTTCGGCAGCTCGCGATCTTGCGGCCCAAGGTGATCGTCGCGCTCGGCCGGCCCGCGTCGCAGACGCTTCTGGCGACGTCGACGCCGATCGGCAAATTGCGTGGCGAGTTTCACGACTTCCCGCCGCCCGCGCTGGCGCATTTCAATTTGCCGCGCTGCAAGCTGATGCCGACGTTTCATCCGGCGTATCTGCTTCGCTCGCCGGATGAGAAGGCGAAATCGTGGGATGACTTGAAACAGGTAATGGGGTTGCTGGGGATCGCGGTGCCGAGGCGGGGCGGGGCGGTGAATGAAGAATGAAGATTGCAGAACGCAGAATGCAGAATGTCTTGGCTCGGCCGAAAGCCGCTCCGAACGCGACGCGCAAGCGAGTGCCCCGAGCGCCAGCGAGTCCCCGCATTTCCGAGCCGCGACCGCGAGCGACCAGAGTAGCGTGCGGGCGCGAAGAAAGCAGCCGGGGGCGGCAGCTCCACATTGTGTGTCACCTGCCATAAACGCACGAACGGGCGGCTTTCGCCGCCCGTTCGCCGGGTTCCGCAGGAGGAGGATCGTTGCAGTCGCCTTGTTTACGACGCGTCGATCGCGCGGTTCGCGCCCGGATGAAATTTTCGAAGAGCCGATAATCTCACCCCTCTTCGCGATTCGGGCCTGCCGCCCTTTACCCAAACTTCACGGAAACAACGCACCGAATCGCGTGGCGATCGCGCTCCCGATCGGGTAGCATTTTCCCCCGTACAGGAGTGAGGGGACAAAGAACGGTCGTACAGCCGCTTCGCTGCCCTCACTTCGTTTTCTCGGGTTCCACAATTCAGCTTTCGAGTGAACGGAGGAGCAGAAATGAGCCGTATGCGTGCGCTGCTTGCGCTGAGTCTGATGGGCGGTTTCGCGACGATGGCGTCGGCCGCGATCCTGATCAACGAAGTTCGAATCGACCACGCCGGAACCGATACCGACGAGTACTTTGAGCTGTCGGGCAACGCCGGCGAGTCGCTCGCGGGCTTGACCTACATCGTCATTGGCGACGGCACCAATGCCAGCGGCAATATCGAGCGCATCATTCCGCTGTCGGGATCGATCCCGGCCGATGGTTACTTCCTCGGCGCGGGCGATACCACGATCAACCTGCTGCCCGTGTTGGTCGATCAGATCACCACGCCGGGCACCGACCTGTTCGAAAACAGCGACAACGTGACGCACATGATCGTCAGCGGCTTCACGGGCGTGCTGAACAGCGACGTTGACGCGAACAATGACGGTGTGTTCGATGCGACGTTCTGGACCTCGATCGTTGACTCGATCGCCCTGGTCGAAGTGCCGGCGGGCCTGCCGACGGCCACTGACGAGTGGTACTACGGTCCGAACACGATCGGTCCGGATGGCTCGTTTGTGCCGGGCCACATCTGGCGCTTCGGCAACGGCAACGGGCCGTGGCAGATCGGCCAGTTCGCTCTGCCGGGCGGTGCCGATACGCCGGGCGTGGCGAACCTGCCCGAGCCGTCAACGCTCGCGCTGCTGGCGCTGGCCGCTACGGCGATCATTCGCCGTCGCTAAGCTGGATTGCGAAGTCGACTGAAACTGAAATCGCCTCGTCGTGCGGCTTGCGCGACGAGGCGATTCTCT